>NZ_JBSSAH010000028.1:0-40503 GCF_054058415.1 Thermostichus sp. MS-CIW-38
CACCCGTGTCAGCCCGGATGGCCTGTGGATCGAACTGCACGGGCGGTCGGAAGCAGGAACCCGCCGAGACGACTGCGCAAGGAGCCATCCATGCGTAGCGTGGTAGGAATCTCCGGCCTAAAGGCCGGGGAGGATGTCAATGCTTGTTTCCCGTACTGCTCAGCCACAGCCTCTGGCCGTTCCTGGAACGCACTACGCGCCCACCAGTAGCAAGCGCACCGTCTTGGCATGTAGCTGGCGCTGCTTTCTGACCGCTATCTTGGAGGTCTGAAACTTGAGCAGCGAGACAATAAACCAAGACAATAAACAATGTCAAATAATGTCAAAGAAAATGTCAAAGAATAAATGTCAAAGTTGTCCACCCAGAACCTGGCCGCCTTGGCGCTCATCCCGCAAGTCTTGAATGGGCCAACGCAAACAATGACTGCCACTTTCTGGTTTGGTACGGGACTGCCTTCGCCCAATCTGGTAGAGAAGGCAAGATGTGGTGAGTAGCTACTTGCATCCAGGTGGACGCTCGCCTTCTAAAGACTTCCTAGGGTGCGGTTATAAACAAACCGAGCTGTTCCCAACCACTGCTGCAGCGTCTGTCGCTGTTGTGCTGTCGGATACATCTCGTCCCCCAATCTTTTTGCCGGCGCCGGAGATGGAAACTTGCCGGTTGTCTCACCGCCATTTGGAATGGCCAACTGCAAGCCCAAAATCTGGGGGCGCGCAGGGAGGCCGAGACCTCCCTGCTTGTATACTTCTCTTGCGGCTGAGCTGAGCTCGAGGCCAAGCATGATCCCACCGCAAACTGCTATTCCCCAAGGGGCTGAGATCCTCTGCATCGGCACAGAATTGCTTTTGGGAGAGATCACCAATACCAATGCCCAGTACTTGGCAGCCGAGTTGGCGCAACTGGGGATCCCCCACTATTACCAAACGGTGGTGGGGGATAACGAGGCCCGCATTCACCACGCGCTGGAGGTGGCCTGTGGTCGTTCCAGCTTGATTCTGATCACCGGGGGTTTGGGGCCGACGCCGGACGATCTCACCCATGAGGCGCTGGCTTCCTTTTTTGGGGCGGAGATGGTGGAGCACCCCCAAGTGTGGGAAGAGATCCTGCAAAAGTACGGGCAGCGGGGCCTTGTGCCCTCGCCGAGCAATCGCAAGCAGGCTTTTCTGCCCCGGGGAGCGAGGGTGTTGCCCAACCCGCTTGGCAGCGCCTGTGGCCTCATCTGGCAGCCCCGGCCCGACCTGCACATTCTCACCTTCCCTGGGGTGCCGCGGGAGATGCAACACATGTGGCGGGAGACCGCCGTGCCTTATCTGCGCTCCATCGGCTGGGGAAAAGAGGTGTTCTACAGCCGGGTACTGCGCTATTGGGGCATTCCCGAATCGACGCTGGCCGAACGGCTGGGATCCCTGTTGGCGGGGGAAAACCCTACGGTGGCTCCCTACGCCAGCCAGGGGGAGGTACGCCTGCGGGTTACCGGACGTGCTCCCAGTCGTGAAGAGGCCCAAGCCTTGATCGCCCCGGTGGTGGAGCAGATTTTACAGATTTCTGGAGAAGACTACTTCGGCAGCGATGACGCCACCTTGGCCGGTGTGGTGGGAGAGCTGTTGCTGCAACGGGGTCAAACTCTGGCGGTGGCAGAATCCTGCACCGGCGGGCTGCTGGGGCAGTTGGTGACCGGGATCCCGGGCAGCTCCCGCTATTTTGTGGGGGGGATCGTGGCCTACGACAACCGCATCAAGGAGCAGCTTTTACAGGTGAATCCGGAAACCCTGCGACAGCACGGGGCCGTGAGCGAGGCGGTGGCCGCCCAAATGGCGCTGGGGGCCAAGCAAGTCCTGGGCTCCAACTGGGCCTTGAGCATCACCGGCATTGCCGGGCCAGAGGGAGGCACCGCCACCAAGCCAGTCGGTCTTGTGTATCTGGGCTTGGCGGATCCGCAAGGGAAGGTGGAAGTACACGAGTACCGGTTTGGCAGCCTGCGCGGCAGAGAGGGGGTGCGTTGGTGGAGCGCCCAGACGGCTCTGGATCGCTTGCGGCGGCGCTTGCTCTGCTACCCCCTTTAGGGGGGATCCAGTCTCTCGGGGTTGGATCCCTGAGTAAGCTGGGGGAGCAGATGGATCCAACCGATCTCCAGAAGCAGACCCTACCAGGCAAGGAGCAAGCCGATGATCCCCGATGCCGTCCAGGCGGGCAAGGAAGCCCTGCGGCAGGGCCGCCTTCAAGAGGCCATCCAACTTTTTGAAGGCTACCTGGCCCAATCCCGTCAGCAGGACAAAGCATTAGGGATCCCGGCAGACTCATCTGACGGCGAAGCCCTGGAAGCCCAAATGAACCTGGTGCGGGCCTACCACCAGTTGGGCCAGACGGAGAAGGCACGGTCCCTCTGCCTAGAGCTGCTGCAACACCCCAACCCCCAGGCGCAAGGCTGGGCCAAGAAGATCTTGCTTCGCCTGCCCACTGCAACAGAGTCCCTGGCTGCTCCGTCCGCCAAACCTGTCGAACCGCGTTCTGCTCCCCCAGAGGAGCCGTCTCCTGGAGCGGGATCCCTGTCCACCCGTCAACGGGCCGCCCAACTGGGTATGAAGATCCCCCTGCCGGAGCGGGCCGGCCCCCTGCATTGGGCCAAGTGGGGATCCCTGGGGGTGGGCATTGTCTTCCTTTGGTGGCTGAGCTTTGTGTTGGTAGGCAGCCATCTGGATTTTGGCCGGCTGAGTTTTCCGCGGCAGCTTTGGTTTTTGCAGGGGTTGCTGCCCTGGCTGCGCAATGGCCTGCGGTGGTTGGTGGCCGGCAGCCTGGCGGTCAACTTTGGAGTAGGCCTTCTCTTTTTTGCCCCCTGGCTGATGGATCAGCTCCACCAACGGCTGCACAAGTTGCGTTGGGCCAGGCTTGGCGAAATCGAACGCCACAGCCCCGAAACGGCGCGCCTGCTGCAGCGCATCTGTGCCCAAAACCAGCTAAAACAGCCCCGACTGGGGGTGATCCCGGATGCTGGGCCGCTGGCCTTTGTTTACGGCACTTTTTCTGATGGCTGCCGCATTGTGGTCACCCAAGCCCTGTTGCAGCAGCTTTCTGAGGATGAGATTGCCGCCGTCTACGCCCAGGCCCTGGGGCGAATTGTTAATGGAGATATCCTGGTCATGACCCTGCTGGGATCCCCGATTCAACTGGTTTACCTGGCCCTAGAGCAGGTGAGCCAACTGGGAAGCAAACGGCGGGATCTCATCGGGCATGTGGCCCCGCTGCTCTACTTGATCTACACGGTGCTCTCCTACCCGCTGTTTTTCCTCTCCCGCCTGGGCACCTACCATGCCGACCATTTTGCCGTACAGGCAACCGGCAACCCGAACGGGCTGATCGCTGCTCTGCTCAAATCGGCTGCTGGCTTACAAGAGGCCCACAAAAATGACCGCCGACCTTCCTCGCTGTTGCACTGCACCCGCCTGTTCAGCTTTTTGGACTTCAAAACCATCGCCGCTGCCAGTGCTGCCGCCCGCCTCCAGGATCCCTCCCAAGCTGGCCAAGTCTTTCTTTGGGATCAAATCAACCCTTGGGCTCGCTGGATGCAGGTCAATTCCAGCCATCCGCTGCCGGGGCACCGCTTCAAGGTCTTGGCGGGATATGGAGAGCGGCTGCGCCTCCTGCCGGAGCTGAGCCTGGGATCCGGGTCCAAATTGGATGTGGCCCGCCTGCAAAGCCGGTTTTGGCTGGATCTGGCCATCTACGCAGCCGAAGTGGTCGGGATCCTCATTGGCTGGCTGGTGGGGCTGATCCTCTACCTGCTGCTGCAAAACCGTCTCGATCCCAAGGTGATCGCGGCAGCAGCGGTGGTGGGCTACGGGGTGGGCTTGTGGGCCAAAGCGGGGTTGATGTACGGGGGATCCCTGCCGGCAAGGCCGACGGATGTGCTCAGCTTGCTGGCGGATCCCGACGCGGATCCCCGCCGCGGACAATGGGTGGAGCTGGAGGGGGAATTGGTGGGACTGGGCCGCTCCGGCTATCAACTGGGGGCAGAGCTGAAGCTGCAAGAGGCCACAGGGCTGATCCCGGTGCGCTTCACCTCCCCTCTGGGCCCGGTGGGCAATGTCTTTTCCGGCCTGAAGCAGATCCGCGCCCTGGTGGGCCGGCGCGTCAAAGTGGTGGGCTGGTTCCGCCGCGGCAATACTGCTTGGGTGGATCTGGCCTACGTCCAGGTGGGATCCAATAAGCTGCACAGCCGACCGCGCCTTTGGCTGGTTGTGTTCGGCTTGGGAGTCATCCTGCTGGGGATTTGGGGGGCGTTCTATTTCCCCAACTTGGCCTCTTACCTGCGGCGGTGGTGAGCCGGGTTCTCTTCCAGTTGGCTGAGAAAACTAGCGGCGAGAGGGCGTTAACTGTGCCTTGCGCAGGCGCACCGACTGGGGGGTGATCTCCACCAGCTCATCCTCGCCGATGTATTCCAAAGCCCGCTCCAGGGTCATCTCCACCGGCGCTTGCAAGTGCACCAGCTCCTCCCCGCCCGCAGCCCGGTGGTTGGTCAGTTGCTTGGTCTTGCAGACGTTCAGCTCCAAGTCTTGGGGACGGTTGTGCTCGCCCACGATCATCCCTTTGTAAACGCGGGTACCTGGCGTAATAAAGAATACACCTCGATCTTCCGCATTCTTGAGGGCATAGGTAGTGGCCACCCCTTCTTCAAAAGCAATCAGCACCCCGTTGCGGCGCATTTCCATCTCAGAAGTCAGGGGACGGTATTCCAAAAAGCTGTGGCTCATGATCCCCTCGCCGCGGGTGATGCGGATAAACTCCCCCCGAAAGCCGATCAGCCCTCGCGCCGGAATGACAAACTCCAGCTGAGCCCGACCATCGGATCCCACCATCATGTTCTGCATTTCTCCCCGCCGTTGCCCCAGCCGCTCGATGCAGGCCCCCACCGTCGCTTCCGGCACATCCAGCACCAAACACTCGTAGGGCTCATAGGGCTGGCCGTTGACCTCGCGGAAAATTACCTTCGGTTGCCCCACCTGAAACTCATAGCCTTCCCGCCGCATGGTTTCTAGCAGGATGCCCAGGTGCAGCTCGCCTCGCCCCGACACCAAAAAGCGATCCGGCGAGTCGGTTTCTTCCACCCGCAGCGCCACGTTGGTTTCCAGCTCCCGCATCAGGCGCTCCCGCAGTTGCCGCGAAGTTACAAAAGTACCCTCTTGCCCGGCGAAGGGGGAGTCGTTGACGCAGATCATCACCTGCAATGTGGGCTCGTCCACTTTGATGAGCGGCAGAGCCTGGGGATTCTCGGGAGAGGTGAGGGTATGGCCGATGTTGGCCTCGGCAAACCCCGCCACGGCGACAATGTGGCCGGCGGTAGCTTCCGTCAGCTCGATGCGCTGCAGGCCCTGAAAGCCGAACAGCTTGGTTACTTTGCCCTTGGCAATGGATCCATCCTCTTTCACCACTGCCAATGGATCCCCCAGGCGGATGGTGCCGTTGTGGATCTTGCCGATCACAATCCGGCCCAGGTATTCCGAATACTCCAGCGTGGTGACCTGCAGCTGCAGGGGCTTGCCGGGATCCCCAATGGGAGGTGGGACATGCTTGAGAATGGCCTCGAAAAGAGGCTTCATATCCAGGGATCCGCTGTACTTCCCTTCCAGAAAGGCTTTGAGATCGGCTTCTTCCAGGGCAAAGCCGCGCAACCCAGAGGCAAATAGATAGGGGAAGTCGCACTGGTCTTCGTCTGCCCCCAGCTCCAAGAACAAATCCAGCACCTTGTCGACGGCTTTGTAGGGCTCGGCGCGAGGCCGATCAATCTTGTTGACCACCACAATTGGGCGCAGGCCCTTCTCCAAGGCTTTGCGCAGCACAAAGCGGGTTTGCGGCATCGGGCCTTCGTTGGCATCCACGATCAACAAGCAGCCCTCCACCATCCCCAGCACCCGCTCCACCTCGCCCCCGAAATCGGCGTGGCCAGGGGTGTCGACGATGTTGATCAAGGTTTCGCCGTAGCGGACGGCTGTGTTTTTGGCCAAGATGGTAATGCCCCGCTCCCGCTCCAGCGTGTTGGAGTCCATCACACAGGTGGGAATGTCTTCCCCCTCCCGAAAGATGCCCGCCTGGCGTAACAGGGCATCCACAAGGGTAGTTTTGCCGTGGTCGACGTGGGCGATGATGGCAACGTTGCGGATGGGGAGTGACATATTAACCATTGACCAGCAGGATGTCGCCCTACAAGCAGGAGTGCCTTAGGGATTTCTTTACAACTCTAACGCAAAGGAGCGTTACGTTGCTAAACACTCCTGGCTTTGGGCTTAGCCCCAGCACTCCCAAAGGGTTATCCCGACTGCCTCAATATCCAGAGGGATCCCCTACATATCGGCGCCGCGCAGATAGAGCAGCAGGATGACCGCCGGGCCTGCCAAGACAATCAAGGCCAGCAGGGCCAACTGCACAAAAACTTCGTATTGTCCGAACATAATCCCAGATCCTGTGGCTTACGCTTTGTATCCTAAGGGGTGCCCTCCACCCCAGATGGGAGAGCTGTTACAATTCTTCAAGTCATGCGCTCTTCGCCAAGGGATCCCTAGCGCTCCTGCTGGGCTTGAAACACCACCGGATCCAGGTTGAACAGTTCCTGCAAGATCCGCATGGCTGCCCGCCGCGCCTCAATATCCCGTTTGGCCCGCAGTTGCACCATCGGGTCGTGCAGGATCTTGTTGACGATGCCGCGGGTCAAGGCGTCGATCACCTCCAGATGCTTTTCGGCGAAGTCTTTGCCCAGGCGGGAGAGAGCTTTTTCCATCTCCTGTTCGCGGATAGACTCCACCTTGTGGCGCAGGCTGGAAATGGTGGGCACCGTCTCCAGAGAACGCCACCACTCCATGAATTGATCTACCTCTTCTTCCACCAGGGCTTCGGCAGCCAGAGCCAGCTTTTGCCGTTGGGCGCGGTTTTCTTCCACGATGCGGGAGAGGTGATCCACATTGAACACCTGTACCCCCTTCAGCTTTTCCACATCGGGATCGATGTTGCGGGGCACAGAGATATCCACCAACAACAGCGGCTGATCCGGCTGCAGCACCCCTGCCAGTTGCTGGTAGTTCAGGATCGGCTGGGTGGCACCGGTGCTGGTGAAGACCAAGTTGGACTCGGCCACACTGTTCAGCAGCGACTCCCAAGGCAGCACCTGGATCGGCTGCTCGAATTGCTTGGCCAGGGCTTCGGCCCGCTCCAGGGAGCGGTTGACCACCGTGATATCGACTGCCCCTTTGGCCAACAGGTGCTGCACCAGCAGACGGGCCATTCTCCCCGCCCCCACCACGGTAACTTTGCCCTGAGAGAGGGATCCCTGCTCTTGCAGAGCCAACTCCACCGCTGCCGAGCTGATGGACATGGCGCCGGTGCCGATCTCCGTTTCGGTACGGACGCGCTTGCCGGCGGTAATGGCTGCCTTAAAAAGGCGATTGAGGATGCGATCCATGCCGTTGCAGGCTTGGCCCAGTTGCTGGGCTTTTTTCACCTGCGAGAGGATCTGCCCTTCTCCCAGCACCAAGCTGTCCAGACCGGCAGCCACCCGCATCAGGTGGGTTACGGCATCTTGGTAGAGAAGGGTAAACAGGTGCGGACGCAGTTGGGGCAAGGGGATCCCTTTCAGCTCAGCCAAGAACTGCATCGTCTGCCGGACACCACTCTCCATTTCCGAGGTGACGATGTAGACCTCCAGCCGGTTACAGGTGCTGAGGATCGCAGCCTCCTCAATGTGGGGGTGGGTGCGAAGCTGCTGGATCGTCTCTCCCACCTCCGACTCCGCGATGCTGAGGCGCTCCCGAATCTCTACGGGAGCTGTGCGATGGCTAAGACCGACAACCGCGATAAACATGCCTCTCCGTCGTCTGTACAGCAACAGCAAAAGTTATTAAAAACAAAAACTCTGAACAAAAGCAAATATTGTTTCAGAGAGAAAGCAATAGCTGTGACCGATACGAGGGGATCCCTTGACTCGGTTCCAGCAAGCTTAGGTAACTTTTCTCAGCCTACCTAAACCCTAAGACCAGTATCGAACCGGTTTTGCCGGATTTTGCTGAAGAGTTATTACGTTTTCACGGGTTGGGGCTTGATAGATTTCGTAACTTTCCCAAAAAGGCAAGGGCGACCTTCACCAGGGGAAAGCCGCCCCGATCTGCGAGGATGTTAGATAGGGATCCCTTAGCGCAGCTGCAGGCCGCGGGGCTGTTGGCCGTCTTTCATGTGGATGGTATCCACAAAGCGCACCGTGCGGGATTGGCTGGAGATCACCAAGGTCTCGGTGCGGGCCCCACCCCCAAAGAAACGTACCCCGCGCATCAAGTCACCATCGGTGATCCCGGTGGCAGCAAAGAGCACTTCCTTGCCACTGGCCAGCTCCTCACACTCCCACACCTTGTCGGGATCCTCAATGCCTTTTTCTTTGAGTTCCCGTCGCGTTTCCTCCACAGGCGGCAGGTAAGTGCCCGCCTGAACTACTTCGGGATCGTAGATCAGCCGACCTTGGAAGTGGGCGCCCAAGCACCGCAGAGCAGCTGCCGAGATCACCCCCTCAGGAGCAGCCCCGATCCCCATCAGAGCATGAATGCCGGTGCCGTTGAAGCCCGCCGAGAGAGCCGCCGAGATGTCGCCATCGGTGATCAGCTTCACCCGTGCCCCCGCCTCTCGAATTTGGCGAATCAGATCGAGGTGGCGCTTGCGATCCATGACCACCACCGTCAGATCCGATACCTCCCGATCCAGGCTTTCGGCGATGATCTTGAGATTTTTCTCTGGCGGATAGTCGATGTGCACCTTGCCCTTAGCCTGGGGCGGAGCTGCCAGCTTCTGCATGTAGATGTCCGGGGCATGGAGAAGGCCACCTTTCTCAGAGATGGCCAGCACGGCCATGGAGCCATTTTGGCCTTTGGCCACCAGGTTGGTGCCCTCGCAGGGATCCACAGCAATATCGATCTCCACCAGCTCTTCCACACGGCAGAACTGCTCAGCATCCGGGCGGGTACAGATGCCCACTTCTTCGCCGATGTAGAGCATGGGGGCCTCATCGCGGGTTCCTTCCCCGATGACGATGCGACCGCGCATAGGGATCTGGTTGAGTTTCTCCCGCATGGCCTCTACAGCCACCTGGTCGGCGGTCTTGTTGTCCCCTTTGCCCATCCAGCGGGCGGCGGCAATGGCAGCCTGCTCCACGACTTCGATGATCTCTAGCCCCAACTTGTTGTCCACGATGTGCCCCCTTGCTGATCTCGGAATGGTGAAGGCCAACTTAAGGATATCTTCAGACTCTTCCCCTCAGTTTACCAGGGCAGGCTTCTCCTCGGGATCCCATTCTCTCAACCCCAATAAGCTGAGAGAACAAATCTCCCAAAGCCAGTCAGGAAGAGCGATCCCCGTCTTGGCGGCTTACTATTGCCGCTTGGGGATCAGGGATGGTAGCCTATTTTAAGGGCAATAAGTTTTTCTTAACACCATTAAAAAAACGCAATGAAAAGATACGCTTTTGTCAACCGTTCCGGACAGGTTCAGGTGATCCGCACGATCCCCGGCCACTGGGAGCGCACCCTCTTTCCCGGCCAGCAGGCGATTTTTGAGGCGGAGCCGGACGACTATCTGGAAGTTTACAGTTGCTGCTGCTCCACCGCCATCCTGGAAGAGCGCCGCCTCTGTCGCTATCTGGTGGATTCTTCCTCGCCTGAGGTTGACCTCTACCTGTGGTCATCTTCGCAACGGGGAACTCTGGCGGATGCGTTGAATGGTTGACAGGCTCTAGCGGCTGGCTGCCCCATAGGGGCAAGAGGACTGGGTTTGCCCAGGATAACTAGATTGGGGATCGCTTCTCCTGAGGCCGATCCCCGGATTTTTCAGAGGGCGGATGCGGATCTGGAGAAGGGGCATCGGGGGGACGGGTCAGGCAACTGCCCCGCGCAGCGTCGCGAAAGGTATCGATGCGCTCCACACAATTTTGATGGCCGCAATAGGGGCAATACAGGCGATCCCCAGGTTGCGGCTCCACATCGGCCTGGCTCCACCACCGCCGACAGCGATCACAACAGAAGTGATAGAGGAACTCCAGCGCCACCCTCATGACAACAGGATCCCTTGCAGAGCTGAGCCGATCAGCATGGAAAAATGGGCATTATCCGGATCCCGGCAGTTGGGATCCGTCGCTATCTATCGAGTTAAGGCAGAGTCATTATGAGTATGGTATGTTAGGTTTGGTTTACATTTGCACTTTACCGCAAGGAGCGTTGATTTATGTCTCAGGAAGGATGCCTGCGAGTGGGGCAGCCCGCTCCCGATTTTTCCGCCACCGCCGTCTATGACATGGAATTCAAGACGGTGAAGCTCTCCGACTACAGGGGTAAGAAGTATGTGGTGTTGTTTTTCTACCCCTTGGACTTCACCTTTGTCTGCCCAACGGAGATCACGGCCTTCAGCGACCGCTATGACGACTTTGCCAAGCTGGATACCGAGATCCTGGGTGTTTCAGTGGATAGCGAATACTCTCACCTGGCCTGGATTCAAACCGACCGCAAGGCTGGAGGGGTGGGTGAGCTGAGGTATCCTCTGGTCTCTGACCTGAAAAAGGAGATCAGCGCTGCCTACAATGTCCTGGATCCGGAAGCGGGTGTGGCGCTGCGCGGCCTGTTCATCATCGACAAAGAAGGGATCATCCAGCACGCCACCATTAACAACCTGGCCTTTGGCCGCAGTGTGGATGAAACCTTGCGCACCCTGCAAGCCATCCAATACGTGCAATCTCACCCCGATGAAGTTTGCCCGGCCAACTGGCAGCCCGGCCAGAAAACCATGCACCCCGACCCAGTGAAATCCAAGGAGTTCTTCGCGGCGATTGCCAAGTAGTCTGGCCCAGATCCTGCCTCAGGGATCCCGGGCTTTTTCGGGTATGGCTCCAGCCCCGGGTGGGCTGGGGCTTTTCTTCGCCAGGGGCAGCCCGACTCTTCCCAAAAGGGACAAGCAACAGCAGAGGGGCTGGGGGTGAGGGCCGTCGGCAACCGCTCCAGAACCAGGTGCCCGCGAACAAATAAAGATCCCCTGAATTGACCAGGGGATCCGACAAGACAAGGGCCGCTGGACTTAGTCCCAGGGTTTCCCGCCGGTGAACTTGTAGGTAATCGGCTCCTTGTTTTTGCCGATGTTGCGATCCACTTTGCCGACGGGCTCACGGCCTTCGTTGACCTTCTCGGGAAAGACGCCATCTTTGGGATGCACCAACACAGGCTCTCCACCCGCCGGAATGCGGAAGATCTGGTAGTCGTTGATCTTGTAGTCGGATCTCAACTGGGCACCCAGCGCCAAACACTGCTCTTTGCGGGCAAAGGTGAGAAAGTTTTTGCCTTCCACCATTTCGGCAGCGCCGCCAGTGGGCATTTCAAACACCTGCCCCGGCTTGCCCGTCCAGGTGATGACGTATTTTTCTTCGGTTTCGGCTGCGCTCAACAGCCCCCCGGTGGATCCCCCAAATAGAGGCAGCTTTGCTCCCTGACGAGGATCGCCTTCCATCACAGCCATAGTCTACCTTTCTCAACTCGTTGTGGTTTGCGGTGGTTTGCCTTGTCCAAACCGCGGTTTGCGGCGCGAAGCACTTTGAATCTACCACTGACTCGATTTTTGGCCCCAGTTCCGCCTGGGAACTGTAATCTTTCGTAGCAGACTGGCTGGCCCTCAGACGGATCCCTGGGCACCCTGTAGGCCACCATAGAACAAGCCGAAGACCCACAGCTTTCTGGAAAAGGAACAGCGCCCATGGCCCAGTGGTCCCTCCATCCCAGCTCGCAATCCAATGCCAGGGTCATTCTCATTCCCACCGCCTTTGGCCACGATACTCAGGCTCCGATGGCCATTCTCAATGCCGGTTCGGAGCTGTGTGCCTTCGAGCCGAGGTTGGGGATCGATGTGGATAAGCTGGCGGTGGCGCAGTTGCCGGGGCTGGTGGATGAGCCTCCCTACGGCATGTGTGAGGCGGCGGTGGCTCAAGCTTGGAGACGACAACAATGGCCGGTGCTGTTGCCCTCAGTCTTGGCTGCCAGTTGGGGGGCCATTCGTGCCCTTTGGAAGCACTACCCAACTCTGAGTGTGGTGCATTGCAGCGCCCATGCCAATCTGATGCCGCCCCCAGAGATGACCCAGCCGGATCAAGATACGAGCTATGGCAGTGCTGCCTGGGTGGAGTTGCTCTATCAGCACAAGCTGCCGGTGATCCATGTGGGATTGCGCAGCGGCAGTGCGCGGGCCTACGCATGGCTGAAAGCCCACCACAGCCCAATATTCTGGGCCCAAGATGGCTGGGATCCCCAGCAGGTGGTGGCCTCTTTGCCGGATCAACCGGTGTTTTTGGTCGTGGACTGCAGTGTGCTGGATCCTTCCTTAGCGCCCGCCGTGCATCACCCAGAGCCAGGGGGGGTGAGTTGGTTGCAACTGTTGCAGACCTGTGAGGCCATCTTTGCTGCTCGTCCTGTGGTTGGCCTTTCGCTGGGAGGGGTGGCGGTGGGATCCGCAACACGGCAAACTGCTCGCGTGGTGGCCCGCCTGCTCAATTGGTTGCTGGCCTGCTATGCCCTTCACTCCCTGAAGGTGACTGCTCAACCGCAACCTGCCCAGACTGTTTAAGCTGCTCAGGTCTGAACATTCATTTGGGATGGTCGAATGAACCTCTATCGCCGAATAATCTTCCCGCGGCTGTTGGATTTAGCTCTCTCGGGGGAAGGGATGGAGCGCTATCGGCGGCAGCTTCTGGCTCATGTGCAGGGATCCGTTCTGGAGATTGGTTTTGGCACCGGCCTCAACCTATCCTGCTACCCAGAGCACATTCGAAAGATCACAGGGGTAGATCCCAATCCCGGCATGGGATCCCTGGCTCGTCGGCGCATTGCCTCTTCTCCCATCGCCGTTGATTGGCAGGTGGCGGATGCCCAGAAACTGCCTTTTCCAAGCCAGAGTTTTGATAGCGTGGTTAGCACCTGGACATTGTGCAGCATTCCTAATGTGGCCAAGGCTTTAGGGGAAATCCGGCGGGTGTTGCGAGCGGGGGGCAAGCTGTTTTTTCTCGAACACGGCCTCAGTGAGGATCCCCAGGTGCAAAGATGGCAAAATTGTCTTAACCCTATACAAAAGGTAATCGCAGATGGCTGCAACCTAAACCGAGATATGGCTCGGTTGATCCAGGGAGCGGGGTTTCGGTTTGAGCAACTGGAGCGGTTTTATATGCCTGACCAGCCGAGATTCATTGGCTACACCTATCAAGGCATAGCGCTTCCCGCCGCGGAAGGAAACTTCCAGTTCTAGAAGACTTGAGCAGCCACCAATTTTCCAACAGCTCTCTACCTGTTCGCCTTTCTAATCACACAGTCTAATCACACAGTTGCAGACGGGATTGCGGCTGCCGCATGGCCGGGTCGATCTCGTAGGTCAGCTCAAAGTTGATCACCCGCCAGCGCTGAGGGGATCCACCCCTATCCTCTGGGATTTGGGAGCTGAAGCTGACGGGCAAGCCATAGAGGCGAGGTGGGCCAGGACGACGGTGGGATCCCTGCTCCAGATAAGGGGTGAGCAGCTGGCGGTAGCGCTCGGCCACGATCACCTGAGTGGCTCGCATTCCTTGCATGCGCAGCCGATCCAATTCTTCATGAATCTCAAAACGGATCCCATCGGCGTGGGTGTGCTGACGAAACCAGCGACCTTCCCAAAAGCGCCAGCGCCGTCCGGATTGCAGGTGTACCAGCTCCTCTTGTTCGGCATCCGCCTCAAACGCACCGTGGCGAGGGCAGAGGTAGGTATCGGTCAGGGTGAGGGCCGCAATCGTTTGCCGACAGTGGGGGCACTGAATGCTGGGGCCGAAGATCGGGTAGGAAAAGGCAACAGTCATAGGAAACCCCACAAAACGCGGCTGGATATCTGGGCAAATCCGCAGTTGTCCACATTATAGATGTTGGCTTTTGGGGATCCCCATGACAAAACCGGAGGAGATCTTCTAAAATTAGGAGGTAGGGGGGATGCGCTCGAAGTCTGTACTGATTCTGGGCGAGCCTCAAGGAGCTCCGCGATAGCAACGGGGAGTGGGTGGTACCCACTTCTTTGCTTTTTGAGGGGGCTTACTGTCCCCTTTGCCAGCTCCGGCTCAAAGGGGTTTGGCTCTGGCGGCAACACCCGGTTGGTGACAAGTTGGTTATGGTTCACCCTCTTATTCCACAGTTGGAGAGCTTGGCCCGTCCCGTGGCCGCTCAACTGGGATACCAGTTGGTGCAGATGGTTTTCCACACCAACCAGCATCCGCCAGTTCTGCGGGTGGATATCCGCCCACTGGATCCCGACCGAGAAACCAGCCATGCCGATTGCGAAGCCATGAGCCAAGCCTTAGAAGTCGAGCTGGATCGGGTGGATCTGATCCCAGGCCAGTATGTGTTGGAGGTGTCCAGCCCTGGCATCAGCAACCTTCTCACCAGCGATCGCGACTTTGTGGTTTTCAAAGGGTTTGCGGTGGAGGTGACCTTGGATCCACCCTACAAGGGCAAAGCCGTTTGGTCAGGACACCTGCTGGGTCGGGATGAGGAGAGGGTTGCCTTATCCCTCAAGGGGCGGCGAGTTCAGTTGCCCCGCGCTTCGGTGCAGCGGGTTGCCCTCTCATCGGAAACTGACTAGGAGACCGGAGATAGAGAGAGCGTTTGACCGCAGGTGGTGCGGCCCTCCCTTCGCATCAGAGATGCGGGTTCAGTTCCCGCTGTGGAGCAATAGCAACAGCAAGTTTCACGAAGTTTGTGCAGGAGGACAGTGGTTATGGCGATGGTGCCTCTGCCGGGTTTGGCGGAAATGGTGGAGATGATCTCGCGGGAGCGCAACTTGCCCCGCCATGTGGTCACCGATGCCCTGCGAGAGGCGCTGCTCAAGGGCTACGAACGCTACCGCAAAACCATCCAGCGAGATGTGGTCTTTGCAGAAGACCACTTCCGCAATTTCGATGTGGAGTTGGATGTGGAGGCAGGAGGCTTTCGCGTTTTGGCCACCAAAGCCATCGTTGAGCAGGTGCAAAACCCCGACCATGAGATCTCTCTGTACGATGTGCAGCAGGATTACCCAGAAGCCGAAGTAGGCTGGGAAGTCACAGATGATGTCACCCCACAACAGGCGGAATTTGGCCGCATGGCGGCCATCCAAACCAAGCAGGTGCTGGCGCAAAAGTTACGGGATCAGCAGCGCCGTCTGATTCAGGAAGAGTTCCGCGATCTGGAAAAAACCGTACTGCAGGCACGGGTGCTGCGCACCGAGCGGCAGACGGTGATCATGTCGGTATCCAGCGGTTTCGGACAACCTGAGGTGGAAGCAGAACTGCCCAAGAAGGAACAGCTGGCCAGCGATCGCTACACTCCCAACGCGGTGATGAAGGTCTATCTCAAGAAAGTCTATGAGGGATCCCGGCGGGGGCCACAGCTTTTGGTTTCCCGGGCCGATGCTGGCTTGGTGGTGAACCTGTTTGCCAACGAGGTGCCAGAAATTGAAGAGGATATCGTGCGGATTGTGGCAGTGGCGCGGGAGGCCAACCCCCCTTCCCGAAATGTGGGGCCACGTACCAAGATTGCGGTCGATACGGTGGAGCGGGACGTGGATCCAGTGGGGGCCTGTATTGGCGCGAGGGGATCCCGGATTCAGGCGGTGGTAGCGGAGCTGCGCAACGAGAAAATCGATGTCATCCGCTGGTCGCCGGATCCTGCCACCTACATTGCCAACGCCCTCAGCCCGGCCAAGGTGGTGGAGGTGCGGCTAGTGGATCCGGAAATCCAGCAAGCTCATGTGTTGGTCAACAGCGACCAGCTCAGTTTGGCCATTGGCAAAGAGGGGCAAAATGTGCGCCTGGCAGCCCGCCTCACCGGTTGGAAAATCGACATCAAGGAAGTGGAGAGCTACCGCGCAGCGCTGGAGGAGGCCCAAGCGCAAGGGTTGCCCTATCCCTTCATCACTCCAGCGGCACTGGAGCGCTTCCAGCGGCGGGCAGAGCGGGCTGCTTTGGGCCTAGAGGATGAGGAATACGAAGAAAAGCGCCGCCTGGAGGAAGAGGAGCTGGCGGGGGACGATAGGCTGGAAGAAGACTGGGCTGACGAAGAGGAGGACTTCGACTACGACGCCGAGTTCGACATTGCCCAGCCGAAGGGGTAATGATATACGCTCTACCCTCACTTTGCCCGTACACTTTGCTCGTAGAGGGCGGCTTCTGCCGGAAGTCTGGGCTTTGGAATGAGTTTTGCTGCAGGGGATCGCGGTTGCACCGAGACCGCAATGGCGCATGTGGGGTTTTCCTGCCTGCTTGGGCAGAACTGCCCTGTTCCGGCAATCTGCATTGGTGAAAGATGCTAGCTTTTGTTAGCATGCAGGAGCCAAAAAAGTTCGGCAGGCAAATCAAAACTCTTCCGAGCCAGAACCCAAACCTCAATCCAACACAGCGGGATCCCTTGGCTAGTTCAGAGTTTGCCCTGGAGCAGTTGCTCTTTGCCCCGGCTACGCCCGACCCCGACGCGGTGCGGGTGATCTATGCCTTTCCCAACACCTACGCAGTGGGGATCACCAGCCTGGGCTATCAAGTCATCTGGAGTCTGCTGGCCAGCCGCCGGGATGTGGCCGTCTCCCGCCTCTTTACAGACTTGGCTGAGCCCCTGCCCCGGGAGCCGGAGCTGTTCGGCTTTTCCCTATCCTGGGAGCTGGATTATGTCCATATCCTGGCTCTGCTGGAACGGCACGGGATCCCTCCCAGATCTGAGGAGCGGGAAGAAGCCCACCCCTTGGTCTTTGGCGGCGGCCCGGTACTGACGGCCAACCCTGAGCCCTTTGCCGAGTTCTTTGACCTGATCTTGTTGGGGGATGGGGAAGGTCTTCTGGAGAAGATGATTGAGGTCTATCGGCAGGTGCGCCAGGGATCCCGGGCTGAGAAATTGCAGGCGCTAGCGCAGGTGCCGGGGATCTATGTGCCCGGCTTGTATGAACCCCAATACCGGGAGCCCGACGGCCCGGTGGAGAAGGTGCTCCCCAAAGTGGCCGGGATCCCTAGCTCCATTCGCAAACACACCTTCCGCGGCAACACCCTCTCGGTTTCCACAGTAGTCACCCCCAAAGCGGCCTGGGAGAGCATCTACATGGTGGAGGTGGTGCGCAGCTGCCCGGAGATGTGTCGGTTTTGCCTGGCCAGCTACCTAACGTTGCCCTTCCGGGTGGCGGATGTGGAGGGGCATTTGATCCCGGCGGTAGAGCGGGGGCTGCAGGTTACCCAGCGGATTGGGTTGCTGGGGGCTTCGGTAACCCAACACCCCCAATTTGAGCAGTTGCTGGAGCACTTGGCCCAGGATCGCTTCGAGCAGGTGCGTCTCAGTTTGGCCTCGGTGCGCACGGCTACCGTAACTCCACGTCTGGCGCAGGTACTCTCCCGCCGGGGCAGCCAGTCCATTACGGTGGCCATCGAAAGTGGCTCAGAACAACTGCGCCAGATCATCAACAAGAAGTTAAGCAACCCGGAAATCTTGGCAGCAGCAGCCCACGCCCAGGCTGGAGGTCTGAAGGGCATTAAGTTCTACGGCATGGTAGGGCTCCCGGCGGAAACCCAGGCAGATCTGGAGGCCACAGTAGCCCTTTTCCAAGAGCTCAAAAAAGCGGCTCCCGGCCTGCGCCTAACGCTGGGGTGCAGCACCTTTGTGCCCAAAGCCCACACTCCTTTTCAGTGGTACGGAGTGGATCCCAAAGCCGAGAAAAAACTGCAGTTTTTCCAGAAACACCTGCGTCCCTTGGGGGTGGAGTTGCGCCCGGAAAGCTATAGCTGGTCGGTGATCCAAGCCCTCATCTCGCGAGGGGATCGGCGGGTGGGAAAAGTCTTGCAGTTGGCGCGGGACTTTGGCGAATCTTTGGGGAGCTACCGGCGCGCTTTCAAAGAGCTTAAAGGGCAACTGCCGCCCCTAGACTACTACGTGCACAGCCACTGGGATCCAGCGGATCCCTTGCCTTGGCAACACATCGAAGGGCCCCTCACCCCAGAGCGACTGTTGCAACATCGCCAGGAAGCTCTTTCTGTTCGCATCCCTTAGAGATGTCTATTGGGGTTGTTTGCAGGCCGCAATGCTGCTGGCAATGACCGCCTCGGTTTCGGCCAAACCTTTCCAGCCCAAGATCTGGGTTTCTTTCTTTTCCAGGCGCTTGTAGGTGGCGAAAAACTCCGCGATCTCATCCAGGCGGTGCTGGGCGATGTCTTCCAGCTTGGTCACCGAAGCATAGCGGGGATCCTTGGCAGGCACACACAGCAGCTTCTCATCCGGATCCCCGCCATCGATCATCTGCAACATGCCCAAGGGGCGCACCGTGACCACACACCCTGGGAAAGTGGGCTGATCCATGATCACCAAGCCATCCAAGGGATCCCCATCCCCGGCCAGCGTATTGGGCACAAAGCCGTAGTCGTAAGGGTACTGCACCGAGGAGTAGAGCACCCGATCCAGCGCCATTGCTCCCATGTCTTTGTCGAACTCATACTTGTTTTTGCTGCCGCCGGGAATCTCAATCAAGAGGTTGAGCAAGCCGGGCTTGGGTTGGGCAGGGATCCGCGACAGGTCGATCACAGCAAGCACCCTCGGATTGGGAATAGACAGCCAGAGGGTATTCTGACATACTCCTTGCCCCAAAGGACAGAGACTCTTGACACTTGCCGGGAACAGGCGGGACGAAACCCTTAGCCGCCTTCACATTGCTTCACATTATTTTCTCCACGTCTGGCTTAGCGTCGCATCTTCCTCGACGAGATGGGAGACTGGGTTTTCTCTCCCCCTTTCCCTCAGCAGGCCCAGAGCCGCCTGGAAGGATAGGGTTCCGGATCCGGCTTCCTTGATTGGCTCAGACATACTCCCCGGGCAAGATTCGAACTTGCGACCAATCGGTTAACAGCCGACCGCTCTACCGCTGAGCTACCGAGGATCAAGCGTTTCTCATCATAGGGGAAAAAAGGACTGCTAGGCAACTGCCGATGAGGGGTTCTGGTTTGGCCTTGGGATCCCTGTTCAGTGGAGCGGGCTTGATTTTGCTCAATTGCTCGCCTTTCTCAGGTCTATCTGACGGATCCAGGGGACAAACCCTGAAAACGCCCTCGTCAACCGAACGGAAGCCATTACAATGGTTACGGACGTTTGCCAGCGCCCCTCATGGACTTCGGAGTCGGATTTCTCTCCAACAACGTCATGCTGCCGATCCTGGATTTTTTCTATGGGATCGTGCCCAGCTATGGACTGGCCATTATCTTCCTGACGTTGGTGATCCGCTTTGCCCTCTACCCGCTCAATGTGGGATCCATCCGCAACATGCGGCGCATGAAGGTGATCAGCCCGGTGATGCAGCGGCGGATGCGAGAACTCCAGGAGAAATACCGAGACGACCCGCAAAAGCTTCGCGAAGCCCAGGCCAAGCTTTACAGCGAGCTGGGGGCCAATCCCTTGGGGGGCTGCCTGCCACTGCTCATTCAAATGCCAGTGCTGTTTGCCCTGTTTGCCACCCTGCGGGGCTCCCCCTTTGCAGCGGTGACCTACGATGTCAACTTGCAGATCCTGCCGGCGGAAATGGCGGCTGAGGTGGTGCCTGCCCCCTACGTCAGCCCCAGCAAGAACATTTTTGTCACCGACTCTCTTCACAAGCCGGTGGTGCTGGTGGAACCCAAAGGCACCAAGATTGCCGTCGGGGAAGAGGTGCAATTTTTGCTTCAAGGGCCGGGGGGCAAGCCTTTTGAGCAGTTGGTGGCCGAAGCGGGTGGGGATCCCAATCTGTTACAGCCCACCTGGAAGATCACCAAAGGAGAAGATCGTGCCCAGATCAAGCCGGATGGCACCTTGCTGGCTCTGCAGCCGGGGGATGTGACCGTGCAGGTGTCTATTCCCGGTTTGGCCTCTGAGACTGGCTTTCTGTTCATCGACAAGTTGGGCCGTGTGGGAGCCTTCGACGAGGATGGCACCATCCACTGGGATATCATCGCCATGATCGTCATCTTTGGGGTGTCCATTTACCTGAACCAGTACCTAACCAATGCCGGACAGGATACCGGCAAAGAGGATCCCAGCCAAAGTTCCATGGCTCGGATCACCCCTGTGCTGTTCTCGGCGATGTTCCTGTTCTTCCCTCTGCCGGCAGGGGTTTTGCTCTACATCCTTGTCTCTAATATCTTCCAAACGGTGCAGACTTTCCTGCTCTCGCGGGAGCCGTTGCCGGAGAACTTACAGCAATTGGTGGAAGAGGAGCGCCGTCGGGCTGCCCAGGCGATCACGGTGGAGGCCAAGGAAGTGGAGAAATCGACCAAGCCCAGACCAGCCAAGGAGGGACGCGAATCCTTGCCCTTTGAGCCCTAGGGGATCCTCGCTGTTGGGGTGGACTTGTGGTGGAGTGTTGATACCTGATACATTTACGCTGAACACTGCTGAACATCACTGTTCAACTATGCAGCGATAGCATTCTGTTTGTTTCCAACCAGAATGGCGGTATCCCGCAAAGCTTTGAGTAGAATACCCAAAGCGCAGTTTCCGTGTCGTCTTACTACCAATTTTCTGCTTTGCTTTGGCTACCATGTTGGCAGACTCGAAAGTAAACAGAAAGATCAACTGGTAGTAATCCGTACTGAACATATTATACATTATTTTCAGTATAGTTGAGCTTATTATTGACTAGAGTCATGCTCTTCAAAGTTGGAAGCTGCCCAGGATGAGCCGTCCTAAGTCTTCTACGGGATCTGCTGCTAAGAAATCTGAGGGAACCGTTGCCCCTTCGCCAAACAAGTCCACCTTTGCGGCCAATCAAGAGCGAGCCAGGCAGTGGTTACAGCAGGTGCTGGCGGCTATGGGGATCCCAGCGGCGGTGCGGGTGGTGGGGGAGGTGCTGGAAATTGAGGCAGACTCTTTGACCCCAGCTCAGAAGCGGCTGCTGTTGGCGAAAGCCCCCCCCTTGCCCTCTCCATCTTCCAGAGATTCCCCTCAAGAGGAGGATCGCTCCCCCGTGGTGCTGGATGCGTTGCAGTACCTGGCCAACACCCTTCTCAACCTGAACCAGCCGGAAGACCAGCAGCAGCCCTACATTTTGGATTTGGACGGCTATCGGCAGCGGCGTTTGCAGGAGCTGAAGGTTTTGGTTGCCGCTGCTGTGGAAAAGGTGAGGGCCACTGGTCGGGAATACGAGTTTCCAGATCTCTCGGCTGCCGAGCGTCGGCAAATTCATACTCTCTTGAATGACCCTGCCTATGCCGATCTGGAAACTTTCAGCCGTGGCAAAGAGCCTAACCGGCGCTTGGTTATCCGTCGGGCAGCTTCCCCATCTTGAGAGTGGGCAGAGGGCTGGGAACAAGTTGGCCCTCTTGCTACGGTGACGACAGGGATCCCTGCTACCCAAAACGCGTGAAGGGGGGTGCCATGCTGAGGCCAATTCGTCTATCGGATCTGCGGCAGATGCCCGGTCAAACCCAAGAATTGCAGTTTAGGCAGTTTTTTTCGGGCTTTGAGAGTTTGACCCCTGTGGAGGGATCCCTGGAAGTCAGCCATCGGGGCCATTTTCTCGAAGTGAGTGCTGAAGCTCGTACCATTGTCACCCTCACCTGCCACCGCTGCCTACAGCAGTTCAACCACCGGCTGCACCTGGAAGTTGAGGAGATCATTTTGATTCGGGATCCCGAACCTCTCCCCTTGGAGCTGGAATTGCAAGACGAAGAAGATCTGCTGGAGAGCCTGCCCCCCAATGGTGAGCTGGATGTCGAAGACTGGATGTACCAGCACCTGCATTTGGAGATGCCCCGCCAGTTGCCCTGCCGTCCCGATTGTCCGGGCATTGCGGTGGAAGCTACAGCACCAACGGCGGATCCCCGCTGGGCAGCCCTAGCTTCTCTCCTGGAAGACTCTCCCTAGCTTTTTTGATGTTGCGCCCACAAGTTCTCTGGCGTTTTGCTCGACCCCACACCGTCTACGGCACCAGCGCCAGCGTGGTGGGCCTCTACCTGTTGGCGGGGTTTGTGGCTGCCGGATCCCTGCAACCGGTTCTCTCCGCACTACCCCACCTGGTCTGGGCTTGGGCAGCCTGTTTGGCGGCCAATGTCTACATCGTCGGCTTGAATCAACTGACGGATGTTGAAATCGACCGCATCAACAAGCCCCATTTGCCCTTAGCTGCTGGATCCCTGGGTTGGCGACAGGGGGTGGGGATCGTCGTGGGTTGTGGAGCGGCGTCCGTCCTACTGGCCATGGCCGGGATCCCCTACCTGCTGCTGACGGTGCTTTTGAGCAATGGGATCGGCACGGCCTATTCGCTGCCCCCCTTGCGGTTGAAGCGTTTTCCGCTGGCAGCCTCGGCTTGCATCTACAGCGTGCGGGGTTTGATCGTCAATTTGGGCCTTTACAGCCATTTTCAGCAGGTGATGCAGGGAAGGGTCGAGCTTTCGGCTGCGATTGTTTGGCTGACGGGGTTTATGTCGATTTTTGGGCTGGTGATCGCCCTTTTCAAAGATATTCCCGACATGGAAGGGGATCGCCAGTTTGCCATTGCCACCTTCTCGCTGCGCTTTGGGCCAGAGCGGATCTCAAGGTTTTGCATTAGCATTTTGGCCTTGTGCTATCTGGGATTTATCGGGGTGGGGATCTCTTTTCTCCTTGCGGGCAACGGCCTCTGGCTGTTGGTGGGCCATGTGTTGGGGCTGGGGATCCTCTTGGGCTATGGTGTTCATCTGGATCTCAGCCGTCGGGAGGCGATTGTTGGCTATTATCAACTGATCTGGAAGTTGTTTTACTTGGAGTATTTGCTTTACCCTTGGGCCTTTTTCTCTTTTTTCTAGAGCATTTCTTGAAGCTGCAGTCGCTTCAAATTAGGGTGGACACCTGAGCTACTGATCGCGCCAGCGGGACGGAGTCCTTGAAAAGACTTCTGGCCCTATGCATTATTGCTCTACAACACTGACGCGACCAACGTTTCGGGTGTGGGCACAGTATCCTAGTTTGAACCAAAATGAGCATAACGATCTCCCAAAACTCAGGCAAGAAAAACCTAGAGATACCGCGTCATTTGCACTCGAAAGCGGCCTTTTTTCGTTTCGGCTACCTCTTCAATTTGCAGCCGACCCCGACCTCGAATGGCAATCCAATCCTGAGGGCCAACGGTGTAGCTGGCTTGGGTAATGGGCTTCCAGTTGACCCGCACTTCCCCCCGTTGGATTTCTTCCACCATCTTGCTGCGGGAGATGCCAAACCCAGCTGAGGCTACCGCATCCAGGCGCAAAGAGGCTTCTATGCTGGTGATGGATTTGACGCGGGGGGGCTGAATGTTCAACTGGCTCAGGGGGATCCGGCTCACTTTGACAGGCACTGTGCGCACCTGCGTCAGGTTTAGGGCGAGGTAGTCCACCATTTCGGGCACAACGATGGCCTGGGCGCCTGAGTCCCCCAACACAAGGATGTCTCCCACTTTCTCGCGGGCGATGCCGGACGCCAACAGGGCTCCCAGAAAATCGCGGTGGGTGGCCGGGTCGAACAGAAAGTTGCCCTGAATCTGAATGGCGGCCAATGGGATCCCTTCTTGGTCGGGCTTGGGATCCCGGACATCTAGGCCCACCTCAGAGCGGGCCAGGGCTATGCGTTGGCGTTCTGCTTGGGGGTACCCTCCCCAGGCCCCCACTTGTAGTTCGGTCAAGTTGCGCAGCCGAGCTTGCACCTCCGCTATTTCGGGTGGGGAAAGGAAGTCGCTCCAGACCACTTGCCAGGTTTTGAGAGCTTGCTCTCCCAAATCCAAGACCCGTGCCAAGGTTTCTCGATGCTCTGCCCCTCGCAACAAATCGGCTCTGGGTAGCATTTGGGGTGCTTCGACCTCTGTGGTTCAGTCCCGTTTTTCCCATGCTAAGCTAGATAGCCGGAATCACGGCGGGCGTAGCCAAGCGGTTAAGGCAGAGGATTGTGGATCCTCCATTCGTGGGTTCGAGTCCCATCGTCCGCCCTTGAGGGAAATCGCGAAAATCCAGTCAGGGCAAGGGCTGCAGAGGCCAGTCCATCTATCTAGACCCTGACAAACGAAAACAGACAACACCCTATCTGGACGCAAAAATCGTGAAGGTATTCGTCAAGGTGATCTGGAGCACCTGCCTCTCCCTCTCAAAACAAGCTCTGCTGTGGTCTTTCAGGTTAGGGTGAGCTTCTGGCCCCCTGCATTATTGCTCCGCAACGCCGACGCGAGCAACGTTTTGGGTGTGGGCACAGTATCCTAGTTTGAATCGAAATGACCATGACGCTCTGCTTGCGGATGGACTCACCAAATTTTCGGGCTGGAGGCCCGCACCATAGCCGCAGGCTTGGTGTCGGGAGGAAAGCCCGCCTGCTAGTCAAAGCCTGGATGAGCTACGATAGGCCCATGAGCCAGACTATATCGGTACGTTGCAAGCTGATAGTCCCTGTAGAGTTGCGTCAAGAAATTGACCGCACTTTGCAGGGCTTTGCGAATGCTTGCAACCAGATTCTCGACACCGCCAAACAAAAGAACTGCTGGAACACCGCCAAGCTGCACCACTTGGTCTATCGGCCGGTAAGGGCAGCAACGGGGCTGAAGGCCAACCACGTCTGTCAGGCGCTCCGTCGGGTGATTAGCAATGCCAAGGCGGTGAAGCAAGTCCACAAGTTCCGCCCCACCAGTCTGACTTTGGACGCTCGTACTTTTAAGTACCGAGAGTCCGACCAGGCCGTGGGCGTGACCCTGATGAGCGGACGGGTTTGGCTCAAGCTCAAGATTGGCGGTTATCAAATCGCTTTGCTGCGGGGGCAAACGCCCACCAGCGCTACTCTGTCCAAGACCAAGCAAGGGGACTACTACATCAACATCGCTGTTGAGCTGGACACTCCCCCGACTGGCAAAACTCCAAAGGTAATCGGAGTTGACTTGGGCAGGCGGGATATCGCCACCGCTAGCAACGGACGCTCTTGGAGTGGAGAACACATCCAGGCCGTCCGTGACCGGTTCAGCCGTGTACGCGCCAAGGTTCAATCCAAACGCACTCGCAGCTCTAGGAGGCTGCTGAGAAGGCTCTCTGGGAGAGAACGGCGCTACCAGACATGGCTGAACCATAACATCAGCAAAACCTTGGTCAGGGATGCCCAGGCTATTGGTGCGGCACTGGCTTTTGAAGACTTGACAGGCATTCGAGAGCGCCTGAATCAGAAGCCTCGGAGCAAGACTGAGCGGCGCAGGACTAACAACTGGGCGTTCTACCAGCTCAGGATGTTTGTAGCCTACAAGGCTGCTATTGCTGGAGTGCCTGTGGTACTGGTGCCACCTGCCTACACCAGCCAGACCTGCCACAAATGCCTGCACATCCACCCTGAGCGGAGTAAGTCCTACCGCAGCGGCAAGTTGTTCAAGTGTGGGCATTGTGGATGGGAAGGGGATGCTGACCATAACGCTGCTCAAGTGATCTCTCTCCTTGGGGCGACTGTAAACTCGCCTGAAATTCCGAAACTTAGCTGTCCTCTGGGGCCGCTAGGGATTGGGATAAAGCCCGCACCCTGCGCATAGCGCGGGTGTCGGGTGGTTTACCAGGACTTTGTCCCGCTATCGCGAACACAGCTCAAGATTAGGGTTCCCACTTCGTCAATGACACCTGTCCAACCGGCTTCGATCACCGCCGTTGCCTCCGGCATCTCGACAATTGCCGGCCCGCGCAGTTGAAACCCCACATCCATGCGCTGCCGATCGTAGACCGGCACCGAGCACATCCTGCCCCCAAACCATGCCTCTCGCCGACCCTTGAGGGGATCCCCTGGCAAGGGGGGGGGTGCGGTCAAAGGCACGGTGGGTAGGGCCTGCACCGCCTGGAGACGCAACTGAATTGCCTCCACCGGCTGGGCTGAATCTTGCCATCCATAGCGTTGTTGGTGGGCCTGGTGAAACTGTTGCTCCAGATGAGGAATCGGATCTGACAACTGCACCGGGATCTCCAACTCAAAAGACTGGCCGCGATAGCGCAAGTCCAAGCTGAAGTGCAACGCCGGCTCCTGCAGATCGGCTTGGGCCTGGCGGATCAGGGGTTCTGCCCATTGGGCCAGCAGGGATCCCCCTGAAGCGGACGTGAGCTGCCGCAGAGGTTGGAGGATGGCCCGCCGATAGTCTCGCCGCAGATCTGCCAAAGCCATTCCCAGCGCCGAGAGCACCCCACAGGCAGCCGGGATCAAGATCGTGCGGATGCCCAGCTCTTCTGCCAAAGCACAGGCATGCATGGGCCCGGCTCCGCCGAAGGCCAACAGGGCAAAATCGGCGGGATCCAAACCCCGCTCCACGCTGATCACCCGCAAGGCCCGCGACATGGCGACATTCGCCAAGGTGCGAATGCCAACGGCAGTTTCCTGCAAGCTCAAGCCCAAGGGATCCGCCAGCGTGGCAATAGCCTGTTCCGCTAGCCCCCGCCGTAGCTGCACCGAGTCGCCCAGCCGACCGCCATCCGGCAGGTACCCCAGCCAGAGGTTGGCATCGGTAACCGTCGGAGCTGTTCCCCCCCGACCGTAGCAGGCCGGCCCGGGGTTGGATCCGGCACTCTCTGGCCCCACCTGAAGCCCACCGCCGGGCAGCAAATGGGCCAGGGATCCGCCGCCGGCACTGACGGTGTGGATATCAATTTGGGGCTGTTGCACGGGCAAGCCACACACCACTGCTGCAGGAGTAACCTGGGGGATCCCATCTTGGATCAAGGCCACATCCGTGCTGGTTCCCCCCATGTCGAAGCTGAGCAAGTGGGGGTAGCCACTCAGGCGACCCAGATAGGCCGCCCCATAAACCCCGCCTGCCGGCCCCGAGAGCAAAGCCACCGAAGCATGGGCCGCCGCCTGAGGGATGGAGGTCACCCCGCCGGAAGACTGCATGATCAAGGGCTGGGGGATCCCTCGCTCCCGACATCCTTGGGCCAAGCGGTGCAGGTAGCCCGCCAGTGCCGGGCTGAGGTAGGCATCGATGGCGGTGGTGCTGAAGCGCTCGTATTCGCGGAACTCCGGCGCCACCTCGCAAGACAGGGAAAGGTGTAGCTCCGGGAAAGCCTGTCGCAAGGCCATTCCCAGCCGCTGTTCGTGCTCCGGGTAGAGAAAAGAAAACAAAAACCCCACCCCAATAGCGCGGATCCCATCCCGCTGCACTCGTTCCCCCACCTCCTGCACCACCCGCCGGATTTCGGCATCGGTGAGCGGCTCCAACACTCCGCCCACGCTGCAGCGCTCCTTCACCTCCAGGCAATGGTGGCGGGGCACCACTGGCTCCGGCTTGGGCTGTGTCAGGTCATACAGAGAGGGGCGGTTTTGACGGGCAATGGCCAGCACATCCCGAAAGCCCGCCGTGGTTAGAAACAGGGTGGGGGATCCCTTGCGCTCCAGCAGCGCGTTGGTGGCCACCGTCATGCCATGGCAGAACAGGTCAACCCGGAGCTCTCCTTGGAGCGCCCCCAGCTTGTCCAGCGCCGCAAAGACTCCCTCCTCAGGGCTGGGGGTAGACAGCACCTTCGCCGTCTGCATCTGGCCATCCTGCAAGAGCACCAGATCAGTAAAGGTGCCCCCCACATCGATCCCCAGGCGGGCCAAGCTGCGGCTTGCTTCCGTCTGATCCAGATTGGCCGGATCGAGGTTGCTACCCAACGCTGATGCGACCATGGCTTCCATCGTGCATTTCTTTTGCCTTCTTCTGGGGCCAGCCCTTGGTCGGACTATGGCTATGACGCCTGGCTTTTGTAACGGCAGAGACAGGCTGACCGGCGCCCCTTCGTGTAGCGAGTGTAGCTCAGCAACTTCTGTCTTTTTTGGAGTTTGGAATAGTCACCACCTCTAGCTCGGAAGTCCATCGTTGCCTTTCACCAGCCCTGCCCGAACGGCATCCAAGAACTGGCGGGCAGTGCGACCGGAAAAGCCGTTTTGCTGTTGTGCCCAGATCAGGGCCTGGCGGCGCAGGACATCCAAAGATTGGGTGAAACCTAGCCGCTGCGCCAGGTGTTCTACGGTTGCCAGGTAATCGCCTTGGGTGAAGGGAGTGAAGGTGAGGGTGAGGCCGAAGCGATCCCGCAGCGACAGCTTTTCCTGGACCGTATCCCAGGCGTGAACTTCTTGATCTTGGGGATTGGGTCGGTCGCCGAAAAACTCGCGGATGAGATGGCGGCGGTTGCTGGTGGCATAAAGACGCACGTTGGGGGGCGGCGCAACGAGATCCCCCTCCAGGAGCACCTTGAGCTGCTTGAACTCGGTTTCCTCTGCCTCAAAGGAGAGATCGTCCACAAACAAGATGAAAGGCAACACCTGCGCCCGCAGCTCTGCCAAAATCTCCGGCAACTGAATCAAGTCTGTTCGCCTCAGCTCCAATAGGCGCAGCCCCTGCAGGCCGTAGCGGCGCAACAAGGCCTTCACCAGGGAAGACTTGCCCGTACCCCGCGCCCCGTAGAGCAACACATGCAAAGCCGGATCCCCCCGCAGCAGGGCTTCGGTGTTGGCCGCCAACTGCTGTTTCTGCCGTTCGTAGCCGTAGATCTCCTCCCAGTCAGACAGATCGGGAGCAGGGATCCCTTCTAGCCCTGCTGGCCCCCAGCGAAAGGCCCAGTAGCGACCACAGAGCCCTACCCCCCTTTGGCGGTAGTGGGCAATTAAGGTCTCCAAGCTCTGGCCCCAATCGGCAAAAGAGCGGGGATCCCAGCCAGCGCTATCGGTTTCCCCATCGGGCCAGGGGATCCCCAACCCCAACGCCTGCATCTGCTCGGCAATGGTCTCCTGACTGTCCGCTAGGGTTTGCAGACAGCGCAGGTCGTGGCGGGCAGCCTGCATCAGAGGCCCTGGGATCCCTTGGGGCTGCAGCGCTGCACGGGCAAAGGGGTTATCGGCCCAGCGGATCTCCCGGATCAGCCATTGCCGCCAGCTCAGGCCCTGCCGGGCCAAAAGCTCAAACCAGCGCCCGTAGGCCCTCCAGCACGGCAGGGGATCCCCACTCATCAACTGCTGGATTAGCTCCTGCCAGGCTAGGGCTAGGGGGTGGGTGCAGATGTCCCGGAATACCAGCAGCTTGGCCGCTGCTTCTGCTGCTTCTTGGAGGGGGGTCATCGCTTGAAGCCGCTCTAACTTGGCGTTGCTTATCCGCTCCCTAGGGGAGGAGACTGGGGGTAGTTGCGTTAACAACACGGAGCGCTTGAGTTACCTGGCATTGTCCCGCCGGCCCAGTTCATAGAGGCCTCCGCCGACGCAGGCGATCAGGCCGCAGGAGACGGCCCAGCTTTTGCCCAAGGAGATCTCCGTCAGGGCTACCACCAAGCCTGCTGCCAGCAAAAAGGGAAGGGTGCTCAGCAAGGAAGCCAAAGCTCCACTGGGATCCCATAGCAATTGCTTTTCCCAGCTCTCCTGCAGCTTTTGATGCAGCGGCGAAAACCCCCACATTAGCCCTAAGCCCCACAGAGCCGTGGCGGCCCATAAAGAGGGGCGAAGCATCTCCCAGCCCACAAGTCCAACCCCAACGGGATCCACCGGTCAACTCCCAACCCTGCCTTTCTAGGCTAGCGGGATTGGGCCCAATCGGTGGCGGTAATGGTGGTGCCAGGAAATTGAATGGGGTTGCCCAAGCTCTGGATTTGGGCCTGGAGAGCTGGCAACAGCCGCAAATCCAAAAGCGGCTCCTCCACGATCGCCGCCGGGATCAGATCCCGTTCTAGGGCAAAGTGGGCCGTGTGGCCGGCGGCGGTGCCAATGGCCCATTCCACCGGATGCACCCGGTAGGAGGCACTGGCAATGCGACTGGTGGCGATATTTTTGTTGCCGGCTAGCAGATTGTCAATGCGCTGGGGGATCAGAGCCCGCAGGGGGATCTGGTAAGGGTAGCTGGGGGCCTGCGCGTCTTTGTTGTTGCTGGGGGGCAGGGAAAAACCCGGCAGCAGGCAGTCGTGAAAGTCGATGGGGTACTGGCCCACCCCCACCGAGTCGTAGAAGATGAAGGGCCGCCCGCGGTTTAGCTCCGATTCCCGTGTGGTGATGTCCGACTCGTAGATGGTAAATCCTTCTGGGTAGGAGAGGCTGGGCCGACCAATGATGCGCCGCGACTCGCGGATATAAGGGTACTTGGAGAGGCCGCTGGCAGTTCCCATGGGGGTATTGGGCCCCCGTAGGTAGGCATAGCGCAAGTAGAAGTCTTTTTGAAAGTTGGGATCCTCCTGTTGCAGGAGAAAATCCGTCCTTCCCGCCACCAGCCAGTAGAAAAAGCCCTTAGCATGCTGCTCAGCTCGCCGCAGGGCTTCCACCCGCAGGCCCCCCATCCAGCCGCCCGGCTGCAGTTGGCCTGAAGCCTGCAACTGCTCGTGGGTGAGGATGAAATTCTTATCCGGCCCTGTGATGCGCCAGTCGTTGCCCCAAGTCCAGTTCTGCATGGATTGATCCCCCACCCGGATGGCCTCTTCCCCAAAGCCGAACACCTGCCCCCGGATGCGGCGGTAGGTGAAGATCAGCGCAAAGTTGAAGCGAGGGTGTTCGTAACTGTAGTAGGGGCCGTGCAGGGGATCGTTGTAGAACTCCGGCTTGACCGGCACCTGCGGCACGGGGAAGCGCTCCATGACAAAGGTGTAGGTGAAGCCCTGGGTACAGTAGGGATCCACGTAGGGCTTGGAGCTGGGTTCCCAGCGGCTTTGGCCATCGGTTCCCAGGCGGTAGGGCACCCGCGCCAGGGGCAGCAGCTCGCCGGTTTCAGTAGCGTCGATCACCACCCAGGGCAGGGTTTTCCCCTGGCGTTCTGGCGGCGGCTCAAAGCGCAGGATCTCCTTGTCCCAGTCCTCGGTGGGTTCTAGACGATAAAAATCCAGAAAGTAGCTGGAGAGATCCCCTCGATTCTCTGGCTGGACGCCGGCGTGTTTGGGGATGTTGCGAATGGCCTGCACACTGCGGATCTGAGAGTCTTTGATCTCCAAATCCTTCACTACCGTCTCGGTGAACAGCCGCAACTGCCCCGACTGCAGATAGGGATCCAACATCTCCCGAATCACCTGGTGGCCCACCTGAGGGGAAAAGCAGAGCACGCTCACCCAGCATTTGCCCGGATTGGGATCCCCGCCGTATTTTTCCCGTACCCGCCGGCGAAACTCGCTGTAGCCTTTGGGGAAGATGTCATTTTCTCGTTGCAGGGGTCGCTCGTCCAAAGCGGAGACTCCCTGGGCGCTCACCTGCCCCCCGATCCAATCGGTGATCTCCGTCATGCACACCTGCCGGCCCAGTTGCAGCGCGTCATAGGCCGCCGCCACCCCCCCCAGCCCACCCCCGGCAATGAAGATCTCACAGGGGATGCGGGTTTCCGGCAAGGGCTGGGCCAGGCCCGCTCCCGCCCCGAGGATCCCTACTCCCAACGCCACACCGCTCCACCCCAGAAGGTTGACCTGAAGTTTCATCGAATGACCTCTCCACACCCACGCTACAGCTTGGCCTTTTGGACTTTCCGGCAACCTCTATCATGGGAGAAAGCCTTGGGGATGCTCATGCCGGATTCCACCTTTGTCATCACCACCCCCATCTACTACGTCAACGCCGCTCCCCACATCGGCAGCGCCTACACCACCCTGGTGGCGGATGCCATCGCCCGTTACCACCGCCTGCGGGGCAAGGATGTGCTGATGGTGACGGGAACTGACGAGCACGGCCAGAAGATCCAGCGCACCGCCGAAGAACGGGGCATTCCCCCTCAGCAGCACTGTGACGAGATTGCGGCTCAGTTTGCCCAGCTTTGGCAGTTGCTAGACATCCGCTACGACCGCTTTATCCGCACCACCAACCCTCGCCACAAAGCCATTGTGCGGGAGTTTTTTCAGCGGGTTTGGGATCAGGGAGATATTTTCATTGGCCGGCAGCAGGGTTGGTACTGTGTGGCCTGCGAAGAGTTCAAAGACGAGGCGGAGCTGCTGGAGGGAGGATTTTGCCCCCTGCACCCCACCAAGAAGGTGGAGTGGAAAGACGAGGAAAACTACTTCTTTCGCCTCTCCCGCTACCAAGAAAAGCTGGAGGCCCTGTATGCGGAGCACCCGGAGTTTATCCAGCCGGAAAGCCGCCGCAATGAGGTGATCAACTTTGTCAAGCAGGGCCTGCGGGATTTTTCCATCTCTCGCCCCAGTGTCTCCTGGGGGATCCCTTTTCCGGCGGATCCCGGCCAAACCCTCTACGTCTGGTTTGACGCCCTCATCAACTACATCAGTGCCGCTCTGGATCCTGACGACGAGCCCACCTTGGCAAATGCCCTACGCCGCTACTGGCCTGCGGATGTCCACCTGGTGGGCAAGGACATCGTCCGCTTTCATGCCATCTACTGGCCGGCTATGCTCATGTCGGCCGGTCTGCCTCTGCCCAAACAAATCTTTGGCCACGGCTTTCTCACCAAAGATGGCCTCAAGATGAGCAAAAGCTTGGGGAACACGGTGGATCCCTTTGAGCTGGTGCGCCAGTACGGCGCCGATGCCGTGCGCTACTACTTCCTGACGGAAATCGAGCTGGGCAAGGATGGCGATTTTAGCGAGGGCCGCTTTATTGACGTGCTCAACGCCGATCTGGCCAACGACCTGGGCAACTTGCTCAACCGCACCCTCACCATGCTCAAGAAATATCAACCGGACTACCGCATTCCCGCCGTCGGGATCCCTGCAGATCACCCCCTCAAAACCTTGGCCGAGACCCTTGCCCCTCTGGTGGCCGCGGCCTACGAGGGGATGGATCCCAGCTCTGCTGCCCGCAAAGCCCTCAGCTTAGCCCAGGCCAGCAACAAATACCTTGATGAGCAGGCTCCTTGGACGCTGCACAAGCAAGGGCAGGGGGAACGGGTGGCCCAGATCCTCTATGCCGTTCTGGAAAGCGTGCGCTGGGTGGCAGTGCTGCTCTCGCCCCTCATTCCCGCTCTCAGCCTCAAGATCCTGCAGCAACTGGGGTTCTCCCTCGCCGACACCCTGCAACTGCGCTGGGATCCCGATGCGACTTGGGGCCGGCTTCCCCCCGGGCAAGAGCCCCAGCCTCCTACGCCTGTCTTTCAGAAGATCCTGAGGAACGCCTAGGGATTGGCGATGTCCGGTCGGGAAGATTGGGCAGCGGCTTGGGATCCCTCTGGTGAGGCTCCGCCGGCAAAAGGGCGGTCACCTCCCAGGGGAAGTGTTGATGAAGCAGCGGAGAAAGAACGGTTGGACGGGTCGGATGGGCGCAGCCGCGGGTTATGAATCGCGCCAGCAGGGGGGGGCACTTCGCCGGACAGCGTCTGCCAAGCTGCCCGTACCCCTGCCCAAAGGCTGCGGATATTGACCTGGGCGCCACGGGCTTGGGTGCGTGCTCCTTCGATGGAGCGGTTGACCTGCTTCACCACTTGCCCAGCCCCTTTCACCCCTTCGTCGAGGCTGTCGGCAATCTCGCTCACTTCCAGGCTGGTCAGGCGCAGGGCCTCCAGCGTGGGCGGCAATTCCCGCAGCAGGGTATCGAAAAAGCGCTCCACGCTCTGGGCAGCTCGACCCAGTTGAATGACGGCAGGCAGCAGGGTCAGGATCACTGCCAAAATGCCCACTGCTACCAGGCCTACCGAGAGGCCGAGCCAAAAGACCGGGTCGTTCATCCCGCCGCCTCCTCCCCATCCCGAGCTTCTAGGTCAGCTTCTTCCCCGCCAAAGGGACGCGAGTTCTGGGCTTGGAGCAGCTCCCTTCGCTTCTGCAACATGGCTTCTTTGCCCACCGCCACTGCCTGCTGCAGCCGCAGCAGAGCCTCATCCAAACTGCGTTGGGCAGCGTCGAACAACTTTTCCGATTGATATTGCAGACTGCTGGTCACATCTTCTGCTACCTCTGGCAGGGCCTCTGCCGATTTCTTCAGTAGTCGCCGCGTTTCCCGTCCGCTGCGGGGAGCCAAGAGCAGGCCGATGGCGGTGCCCACAGCAGTTCCCAGCAACAGCCCACCGATAAACGCACCAGTCCGGTTTTCAGCCATGCTTTGCCAGAGTTGAGTTGGATACGGGTGGCCCCGAAACTAGACTACCTCAAGATCTCTCTAGATCTCTGGGCTCTCTGCTTTCGCCGACCGCCCCTAGAGAATCCGCAGGGGATCCACATCTATGCTGACGCGGATCCCTTGGGGGAGATGGCCAATGGCGGCCTGAATCTGGGCAGCCAGCTTCGGGCGATCCCAATCTTGGTCGGGCAGTTGCTTCAGCAGGATCTGCCAGCGGTAGCGTCCGGCAACCCGCTCCACCTGAGCTGGCCCCGGCCCCAACACCTCTGCTGGGATCCCCTGTAGGCGTTCGGCCACCCGATGGCAGTAGCGCTCCAGGGCTTCCAGGCGGGTGCTGCTCAAGCGGATCAAAATCAAGGCTCGATGGGGAGGATAGCCCCCCTCTTGCCGTTGTTGCAGTTCTGCCCGCAAGAAGCCCTCGTAATCTTGGGCCAGCACCGCCCTCAAAATTGGGTGCTCCGGCAGATAGGTCTGGATAATCGCCTGTCCTGGCAGGGATCCCCGGCCCGAGCGCCCTGCCACCTGGGTGAGCAGTTGAAAGCTGCGCTCGCCGGCGCGATAGTCGGCTTGGTGCAACAGCCCATCGGCGGCCATCACGCCCACCAAGGTTACCTGGGGTATGTCCAGCCCTTTGGTGAGCATTTGCGTGCCCACCAGCACCTGGGCCTTGCCGCTGCGAAACTGCTCCAGCAAATCGCGATGGGATCCCTTGCGGCGGGTGGCGTCGCTGTCGTAGCGCAAAATTGAGAGCTGGGGCCAATGCTGGTGCAACACTTCCACCACTTTTTGGGTGCCGGTGCCGAAGTGCTTCAGGTAGGGGGATCCACAGGCGGGGCAGCGCTGCGGATGGGGTTGGCGGGCGCCGCAGTAGTGGCAGCGCAGTTCTTGTCCGCCAAGATGGGCCAGGTGAAAGGTGAGAGAAACATCACAATGCTCGCAGGTGAGGACAAACCCGCAGCTCCGGCACAAGACGAAGGTGCTGTGGCCGCGGCGGGGGACAAAGAGAATGGCCTGTTCCCCTCTGTCCAGCGTCCGCTGCAGGGCCTGGTGCAGACGGCGGCTGAGGATGCTGCGGTTGCCGGCTTGGAGTTCCTGGCGCATGTCCACCAGCTCCAGTTGGGGCAGGGTGGCCGGGATCCCAGCTTGGGGGATGCGCTGCGGCAGGGCCAGCCGGATCCACCGCTGCGGATCCTGCAGATGGGCGGCATAGGTTTCCACCGCTGGGGTTGCACTGCCCAGGACCAGGGGACAACCGGCCAGCTCGGCCCGCCACTCGGCCACCTGACGGGCGTGGTAGCAGGGCTGGGGCTGATCCTGCTTGAAGCTGTCGTCGTGCTCTTCGTCCAAGACGATCAGGCCCAGCTTGGACAAGGGGGCAAACACCGCCGAGCGGGTGCCGATCACCACTTGGGGGGTGGAGGACAGCATCTGCCGCCAGGTGTCGTAGCGCTCGCCTTCCGAGAGGCCGCTGTGGTAGGCCCACACCTGGGATCCCAGCCGCGCCCGAAACCGATCCATCAGTTGCGGGGTAAGGCCGATCTCGGGCACCAGCACCAGCGCCGACCGTCCTTGCTGCAGCACCTGGGCGATCACCTGCAGGTACACTTCCGTTTTCCCAGAACCGGTGACCCCGTGCAGTAAAAACCGCTGGAACCGGCCCAAAGCTTGCCGGATCGCCTCTACCGCCTGGGCCTGGGCGGCCGTCAAGGGCCTGGGCGGATCCCGCCACCCCGGCAGGCTGGCATCTCCCAGCCGCAGCAGTGGGCGCTCGTAGAGGTGGACACGGCCTTTGCGGGCCAACCCCTGCAGAACCGCTCGGCTCACTCCTGCCAGGCGCTCCCACTCGGCGAGCAGCAGCTCTCCCCCCTTCTGCTTGAGGATCTGCAGCGCCTTCTGCTGAGGGAGGCTCAGCCCCTCTGGGGAGTCGTCGGCCAGACTGGCGGCCAGCTGGGTTTTCACCCTGCCCCCCTGTTGCTCCTGCCAAAAGCTCTCCACCCAACCCCGTCGCTGCAGTTCCCGCAGGGCGAGGGCGGCAGTGGGCACCTGCTGTTGCACATAGCGCCAAGACAGCTCTCCCCCTTTGGCCTGAAGCAGCTGCAGCAGGGTTTGGGCAGCCGGCGAACATTCCTCCCCTTCGGCAGGGAGCCTGAGCAAGCGGACACGCCGCTGAGAACGGCTGAGCAAGCCGGGGGGCAATACCGTGCGCACCACCTGGGCCAGAGGGGTGAGGTAATAGTCGGCCACCCGCTGCAGCAGGGGCCAGAATTCTTTGGGCAGGATCCCTTTGGCCACCACCGCCTCGATCTCCCGCACCGACTGCGGATCCACCCCTGCCGGCAGCTCGGAGCGCCAACCCAAGGCCACTGCCCCCGCCATTTGCTGACCAAAGGGTACGCTGAGCAGGTCGCCCGCTTCTGGCGCGGATCCCTCTGGCACACGATAGGTAAAGCAACCCCCCAAATGGGGATGATCCACCCACACTTCCAGCCAGCGGGGAGGAACAGGCTGCAACACGGGATCCCTCACGGACGGGGCAGAAACCTCGGCAGATCGACCGCCCGCTTGCTTGCCCGAGACGGTAGAGGTTGGGCCAGGGGCTGAATTGTAGGCTTGGCAGCAGGGGTTGGAGACAGAGCCTGGCCAAGGGACTCTGTTCGCGTGAGGGCGCTGGAGGTATCGGCCCGAGGTGGGACATCCAAGCCTTTGCGTTCCAAAGCCGCCTTCAAGCTCAGCACATGCATCTGCTGCTGCTCGTATTTTTCTCGGAGAGAGCGGTTTTCTTCCCACAGGGCAGCACGCTCCCCTTGCAGGGCTTTGATCTGCTCTGCTTGCTTCTCCAGTTGCGTGGACAAGGTTGCAATTTCTTCTTGCAGATGGAGAATGGTTGCCTGCGCAGAGCGCAACTGTGGCTGCCAGTCGGGTTGGGCGGCCAACTGCTCCAAGGCAGCCTGCAACTGCCGCTCCATGGCGGAGAGATGCTGCTGGGCTTGGGCGTACTGTTCCTGGAGATGGCGGTGCTCTTGCTGCCAACGGGTAACTTCCGCCTGGGCTTGAGAGAGGGCCACTTGCAGCGCTTCGGCCTGGGCCTGCCACTGCTGTTGAAGCTGTTGCTGCGCCAGGGATCCCTGGCGCAGATGCTCCTGCTGAGCTTGCAAAGCCGCCAATTGAGCTTGGGCTTCGGCCAGGGCTGCTTCTAGCTCTTGCCGTTGTTCCCGCCAGCGCTGCTCGGCCTCGGCTTCCGTCTCGGCATAGCCCGCCAAACGGGCCTCGAGGTGTTCCCGTTGCTCCTGCCAGGCTGCCTGTTGGTCGCTGTACAAAGCCCGCAGGCTGCTCAGCTCCGCCTGAGTTTCGGCAATTTGAGTGCGGGCCAGAGAAAGCTCTGCCTTAAAGCGTTGCAGCATTTCCACCCGCTTTTCCGCCACATCCTGGGCTTCCAGCAGAGAGGCCTGCAGCTCCTGCTGGCGCTGTTCCCATTGACGGCGCTCCTGAGCGTGGGCCAAGCGTAGCTGCTCAATCTGCTCCTGCAGGGCCTCGATATCCTGCCGCTGCCGTTCATTTAAGCGTTGCCGAGCAGCAAGCTGAGCTTCCTGATCCGAGATCTGGACTTTCTGAGCCGCCAAAGTCTGCTGCAACTGTTGCAAGAGATGCTCCCGCTCCTGCAGCGCCTTCTCTTGTTCGGCCACCTTCTGGTGCAAAGCCTGCAGTTGTTCCTGAAGAACTCGCCGCTCTTGGAGCTCGGCTTCGGCTTTGAGCAGACGGCTCTCCAAGGGCTGTTGCTGCCTCAGGGCCAAATGGCGCTCCGTGCTGGGATCCGGTTCGGATGCTGAACAGCCCGCATGAGTCTCTGAAAGGATGGGATCCGAGTCATCTGAAGAGGGAGCACGCATAGATTGAAGGAGAGATGAAGAAGCGGGAGCAAATGATAAAGTTCCCTGCAGTATAGAGAGATTTTTGGGCGGGTTCAAGCCAGAAGGGTGATCTTGTAAAATCTCCTGCTGCTCCGCACGGCGCGGAGTGCTATCGGCCTGTTTTGGCCGCGCTCTTGCTTCTGAGGTTCCCAAATCCCCGGACTGGGCAGAAGGGCTTGGCTTACTTTCTTTCGGCCGCGAGGCCCGATCCCGACCGGAAGAGGTCTCCCCTTGCTTGGGCGTGCTCTGAGAGTCTGCCACCTTGCCCCCTTTCATCGCCCACAACACCCACCCCCGCCATCACAGACAGATGGCCCCACCATTCTAAACTGAGTCTAAATCTAAACCGACTCGGTCTCAATCCAAGCGTCTCTGCTGAGTGTAGAGGAGTCCCGCCCGTGCTCGGAGCTCCTGGCAGACGCAGGTCGGCCTCATCGTTGCAGGGGCAAATGCGAGGACTCGCTTCCACTGGCCCGAACAGGGCAGCCAGCGAGCCTGCGGAAAACCGTCTTATCTTTGTCCTTCATTTTGCGATACTGCTAGGGGTGATGTTGAGAATGACCGCACGATGGCGATGCAAAATGGAGCCAGGGATCCGCTTCAACTTCCTCAACAGCAGACGGGCTCGGCGGGATCCCAGTTGAACCTTGCCTGTTCTGCCCCCTGTGGCCTACTGTTGAGCCTGCTCTGGGCTGTCCCTGCTCTTGCTCAGCCAGAAGCTCCCAGCTCTGCTGCCTTTGCTCTGCCCAACAGCCGCGAAATCCTCACCCCCCCACCCCCCCCCACCCTATCGATTCCCTCCAACCCTGCTGACTCCACCCCTGCGGCTGACCTGACTCTAAAGGGGGCTTTGACGGCTGAAGAATTGGTGGTGCCCCAATCCCCCTTGCAGGTGCGCATCGAGCGAAGGGAGGGCTTGTCTTTGGAAGAAGCTCTGGAGATCGCCGTTGCCCAGAACCCGGCTGTGCAGCAGGCCAGACTGACTGTCGAGCGGGCCGAGGCCGGGGTAGCTCTAGCTCAAGCTGCCTTTGCTCCCACCCTCTCCAGCCGTGCCAACTACCAGTACAGTGAGGCTCCCTCTCCTGGTGGTGGGCCAAGGCGCGAATCCCACACCCTCTCGGCCAGTGTGGTGCGGGTGGAGTATACCGCCTTTGACAGTGGCCTTAGGGAGCAAAACCTGAAGCTGGCCCAAGAAGCGCTGCGCATCGCCCAACTGCAGCTGGAGCAAACGCTGCAGACGGTCAAACAAGCTGTGGCCAATGCCTACTACGATCTGCAAAGCGCAGATGCCAGGGTTGCCATCAGCCAAGCTGCCGTCGAAAGTTCCGAAGCCACCCTGCGGGATGCTCAAGCCCGAGAACGGGCCGGGCTGGGTACCCGCTTTGAGATTCTCCAGGCAGAGACGGAATTGGCCAACAATCGACAAACCTTGCTGGCGGCTCAAAACACCCAACAACTGAATCGCCGCCGCCTGGCCGAACTGCTGAATTTCCCCAGCCCCACCGACGTGTTGGCCAGCGACCGCATTGAGCCGATGGGGGAGTGGGATCTCAGCCTGGAAGAGACCATCATTGCTGCCTTTGCCCAACGACAGGAATTGGAGCGCCGGCGCCGAGAATTGGAGCAGGCCCAAAGCCGCCTGCGCCTGGCACAAGCCCGCAATGGCCCCCGAATTGGCTTGTTCGCCAGCCTCGATGCCGTTAACGATTTCAACGCCAGCCGCAACAGTTTTGATGTTGGCTATTCGGTGGGAGCCAATTTCAGCTTGACTTGGTTCGATGGAGGAGAAGCGGCTGCCCAAGCCCGCCAAGCCCAGATCGATGGACAGGTGGCCGTGAGCAACTTCGTCGGCACCCGCAATGAAATCCAGCGGGGGGTGGAAGAAGCCTTCCTGACCCTCAGCTCCAGCCGCGAACAGATCGACTCGGCCAAAGTGGCAATTGCCTCAGCAGAAGAGAGCCTGCGCTTGGCCCGGCTGCGCCTGCAAGCGGGGGTGGGCACCCAAACGGAGGTGATCAATGCTGAAGCTGCCCTCACCACTGCCCGTGGCAACCTTTCCAATGCTGTAATCGCCTACAATCGCGCCCTGGTACAACTGAAACGGGCCATTGGCAGCCTTTGACTTGAGCCTTTCTCCCTCACTCCCAGCCCTTCTTCCAAAAGGAGAGGGGTGCTATGGATACCGCGACGAAACAGTTCTATTCCAACTTGAGCTGTTGTGACATACTCCCGCACTCATGCTGACGCAAAGCGCTCCGCGCCGCCAAAGCGAGAGAGTGCAGGCTTCAAGGACTCCGTCCCGCTGACGCGAACAGTGACTCCGGTTAGCGCTCCGCGCCGCTAGCGCGAAAAGGACGTTTCCTGCGCTTTAAGGACTACGTCCCGCTGACGCGAAAAGAACGGGATGCCCCACCGCCCTGTGCTTGATGTGGATGGCCGCATGGTGGTCGCGCTCTAGTTCTAGCCCACAATGGGAACAAGAATGCCACCTGTCTTGAATCGCTTTCGGTACTCTTTGACCACACCGAGAGCAGTTTTGACTGCTGCCGTTGGGATTCACTGCAATCGCCCTCAGCCCAGCTCTTTCAGCCTTGACTGCCAGCATTTGCAGAAATTG
>NZ_JBSSAH010000029.1:0-38826 GCF_054058415.1 Thermostichus sp. MS-CIW-38
AGTTTTTTTGCCTCGGCTGCCGCCATCAGCCGGGTGGGGGCGCGTCCGGTGTTTGTGGATGTGGATCCGTGCACCTTTAACCTGGATCCGCAGCTGCTGGAAAGGAGCATCTCCTGCCGCACCAAGGCGGTGGTGGTGGTGCATTTGTTTGGGCAGGCGGCCAACATGACCCAGATTCTGGCTATTGCCCGGCGGCACGGCTTGGCGGTGGTGGAAGATTGTGCCCAGGCGGTGGGGGCCTGTTGGGGGGGCAGGCCGGTGGGCACTTGGGGGGAGGTGGGCTGCTTCAGCTTTTTTCCCAGCAAGAATCTGGGTGCGGCTGGGGATGGGGGGGCGGTGGTGACGCGGGATCCCCAACTGGCCAGGCGGGTGCGGGCTCTCAGGGAGCATGGGCAGACCCGTCCGTACCACCACGAGCATTTGGGTCTCAACAGTCGTTTGGATGCGCTGCAGGCGGTGATTCTCTCGGTGAAGTTGCCTTATCTGCGGGAGTGGAACTGGCGGCGGCAGGGGATTGCGGAGTGTTACCACCGCTTGCTGCAAGGGATCCCGGGCTTGATGTTGCCCCAGGTGGGGGTGGGGGGGAACTCGGTGTGGCACCAGTACACGGTGCGGGTGGTGGGTTCTGAGGCGACGGATGGGCGGCGGCGGGACTATTTGCAGCAGGGTCTGAAGGAGCGGGGCATTGGCAGTCGGGTTTACTATCCTCTGCCGTTGCCGCTGCAGCCGGTGTACCGAGGGCTGGGCTACAGGCGGGGGGATCTGCCCAATGCCGAGCTATGTGCGGCTCAGGTGTTGTCTTTGCCGTGTTTTCCTGAGTTGACCACCTGTCAACAAGAGCGGGTGGCTGCGGCCATTGCTGAAATCCTCTCAGAAAAAACCTGCCCGTAGCACTGGTTATGGTGATTTCAAATTACACTGAAGCAGCTTGTAGATTCCAGACCTCTTTCTCCTTTGGAGAGGGGCCGGGGATGAAGGAGTGATGAGGGGACTGCGGTGTTGTGGAAACGAAGCCGAAAACTAGTTCTTCCACTACTTCAACAGACGGGAAACCTGGGGATCTTCTCCTCAGAGCAGGAATCAAGGCGCCAGGTTCGTTTTCTGCGCCGCTTCCGCTTCACCCGTATTGGGGGGCGGTTTGTCGGGATCGCCCTGTTGGTAAGTATTGCTGCTTTCAACACCGGCAACAATCCCCTGTACTTGTTGCTGGGGATGCTGCTCAGCCTTATTCTCATCAGTGGTACCCTCTCTGATCTCACCCTCAAAGATCTGGAGGTCAGCCGGCAGTTGCCTAGCCGCATTTTCGCCGGCCAGCCTGTCTTGGTGGGTCTCACGCTGGTCAATCGCAAACGGCGCCTGCCCAGCTTCTCGTTGCAGGTGAGCGAACGCATTGAGGGGCTGAGGCGGGAAGATTGGCCTTCCAGCTATGTTTTGCGGGTGGATCCCGGTGCCAAGGTGGACACTTTTTACCAGCATACTTTTTCAAGGCGGGGAGCCTGGCAGTTGCAGGGTTTTGAAGTTGCCACCAGCTTCCCATTTGAACTCTTCCGCAAGGCGGTAGAGATTAGGGATCCCCAAACGGTGATCGTGTTTCCGCGGCTCGCCCCGGTTCAAGGATTGGCGCTGTGGGATCAGCTCAGCAGCGGCAACCAATTGCGCCCCCAGCCTGGTCGAGAGGGAGACTACCTGAGCTTACGGCCCTACCGACCCCACGACGATGTGCGTTCTGTCCACTGGAAGATCTCGGCCAAACGGGATCAACTGATCGTGCGGGAGTTGGAGCGTCCACGAGCCCAGGCCATCACCCTCTGTTTTGAAAACCGCTGGCAGCCCCAGAAAGAGAGGCCCGAGATCCATCGAGACAAGTTGGAGCGAGCTGTAGAGCGCTGTGCCGGGATCCTCTTCTACTTGATGCGAGAAGGTTACCCGGTAGCACTCGTTACGTTACAAGAGCGGACTCCTTTTGGGTCAGACCTGGCCCATCAAGATCACCTGCTGACCGTGTTGGCACGACTTACTTTTGTCGGGGATCCCCAGCTCAGCCCTCCACTGGAAAGAGAACCTGATCCCTCTGTCAAGTTTGACCTCACCCCTCAAGATCGCTGTGTGCTGCTGGCCCATCCCGACCAGGATGGAAAATCCGTCCCAGCCCATCTCATCCATACGGGATCGCTGTTGCAATTTATCCCAATTGAGTGAGCTTCAGACCCATTTTGACGGCGGGATCCATCGGGGATTGTTTGGAAAGCTGGGGGCGCAGATCCTTGCAAAGCTTTAGGTTAAACTGCTGAAGAAGTGGTGGTTCACTGCTCCAACTTTTGTCGCAATTCTGGAATGGCCCGCCGCATTTGTCGATAGCCCTCCTGAATAATCGGATCTGCTTGATGAAAATCGAAGATCCCATACTGGCTCAGCTTGGGTTGTAAGAGCAAATCCGGCGGATGTTCGGCTAAAACACTGCGGGTAACGATTTGCTCCATCACGTTCAACGTCTTGCCAATAACGTCGAAAATATTGGGACCAGAGGGCTCATCTGGAAACCATTGGCTAATTTTTTCTTGGATCCCTTGTTGTAGGGATTGATAGCGTTTGCGAATGCGGGTGATGAAGTTGGTTTCTTCTTCGATCACTTCTCCTTCAGCATTCAAGCGCTGTCGCCGTTGAAGGGTTTCTTCCACCTCTGTTTCTTCCAGTTGCGACTCCACATCCGCGGGATCCACATGGTTGAGATTGACCGCGATGACAACATCAGCCCCCATCTCCCGCACCACTCGCACCGGCACCGGATTGACAATGCCTCCATCTCCGAGATAGCGCCCTTCGTGGTGAAAGGGAGTGAAAATTCCTGGGATAGAGATGCTGGCCCGCACGGCATCTGCCATTTTACCCGAACGCAACAGCACCTCCTGGCCTGTGATCAAGTCGGTAGCCACACAACAAAAGGGGATCCCGGCCTCTTCAATACACAGCTCTTGCAAATGTTCTGTCAGCAGCTCATAAATTTTGTTGCCATCCAAAAGGCCACAGGTGGGAAAGACCACATCAAACAAAGACAGGATCATCTTCCAGTTGAGATCTCGCACAAAGTCTTCCAGCTCATCCAGTTCTCCCGCTGCATAAATGGCTCCCACAAAAGCGCCAATGCTCGTCCCAGCAATGTAGTCAACGGAGATCCCAGCCCGCTCTAGAGCTCGAATCACACCAATATGAGCCCATCCCCTCGCTCCGCCGCTGCCCAGTGCTAATCCCAGTTTTTTGCCCATGATTGCTCCCTCAAAAAGAGACCCAAAAGACCTCAAGAATCCTAAACCTTGCTCCCTCTAACAATTAGGTACCTGCCCTTTCTCGCAGATCGGAAGGCAGATAACTGCGTTCCCCCAAGATTTCCAGAAGGGGGCCATAGCGGTCGAACTTGACAACGCTGAGGGAAGCCGCCAAAACCTCAATGCGATCCCGGTAGCGACCCAGGTCGATGCCCAGCAGGCTGCAGAGAATAACCCGAATGGTGGCCTTGTGGGAGACGATCAAGACGTGGCCGCCTGTCCATTTTTCCTGGATCTCGGCCACAACCGGCATGGCCCGATTGGCAATTTGCACGGCGGTTTCGCCCCCCGGAGGGGCGTTCCAGGCCGGCTCGGTCATCCAGCGCCAATAGGCTTCTGGGTAGGCTTCTTGCGCCTCAGCGTGGGTTTTGCCCTCCCACTCGCCGTAGTGAATTTCTCTTAGGCCCTCTCGAATCTGCATCTCCAAGCCAACTTTCTCGGCCAGGGGGCTTAGGGTAGCCAAGGCGCGCCGCATTGGGCTGACGTAGAGAGCTTGCCAAGGGATCCCAGCATAGGCTGCGGCAAAGGCTTCTGCCATTTGTTTGCCTTCGGGGGTGAGGTCGGGATCGAGAGCGCCGCAAAAGCTGCCGGAACGGCTGTAGGGGGTTTCTCCGTGTCTAAGGAGGTAAAGTCTCAGGCTCATGGGAAATATGCTTATGGGAGCGAACTTTGCCACTCTAGCTGCCCAACTTTAAGCTCTCCTTATCCCCCCTCGGGGCGGTGGTTGGTGGTGGGGATGTAGATGCGGCTGCCCGCCCACTGCAATTTTTCCCGCAGAGTGCGAAAGTAGGAGAGATCTTTTTCCAGGATCATCAGCTTGGCTGGTGTAGGCGCTTGCTGAATGTGAACCCACTGGCCGGGATTCACCGACTGAGCCAACACGCCATCTGTCCACAGGCGGGTCAACCCTTCGGGATCGGCAAGAGGCCAAATGTCCACCCTGGCTGTGCCGCTGATGACAATAGGACGGCTAGACAAACTCAGGGGACAAATAGGGGTGATGATGATGGCGTCGAGGGTGGGCTCGAGGATGGGGCCATTGGCTGCCAGAGTGTAAGAGGTGGATCCCGTCGGTGTGGCCACCAGCACGCCATCCCCGTGGTACTGATCCAAAATCTCTCCGTTGACCTCGATCTCCATGATCGCGGCGGGCAGCCGCTCTCGGTTGATCGGCTTCAGGCAGATCTCATTGAGGGCATAGTAGACTTCGCTGGCCGGACGGCCTTGCGACTTTCCCTCTCCACGGGCGGCCAAGGGATCCCCTTGCCCCAACTGCGGCTGTTCCCAAATCTGGGCTTGCAACATCATGCGGGCTTGCAAGAAAAAATCCCCTGCCTGAATGCGATCCCAGGGATCCTGTTGCAGCACCCGCTCTGACTGGGCCAAAAACCCCAGCCTACCCCCCGCTTTGATCGGCAAAATCGGGATCCCATGGGGAGCCAGGTATCGTGCCGCCGCCAACACCGAGCCATCTCCCCCCAGCACCACCGCCAGATCGATGGGATCCGAGGTGGCCTCCAAAAAGACTGGGTAGGGGTTGTGGTGCAAGCCGGTGGGAGCTGTCAACACCGTAACACCGCGCCGGCGCAACTGCTCCGCACACCTCTGGCAGGCGGCTTTGCTCTCCCGATCCCCCTCTTTGTAGGCAATCACCACCAAGCCCAAGTCCATGGTCAACCTCATCAAGGGATCCCTGTCGATTGTCCCCTTCTTCAGACTGGGGATTGCTCAGGATAATCCAGACTATCCCCCCCAAAGTTAACCAGAAAATGTTCTCTTGGACGGTGAAACCGATCACCGCAGCTCTCCCTTGAGCGTCACTGCCCCCGCCAGAGCTTTCTTCTACAACTTTTAAGTAACAGTTAAGTAAATCTGAGAAGTCACCTTGAAGAATCAACTGAAAACCCCGCCATTTCCAACAGATGGCCCCAATCCGGATCCCTGAGTTCAGCCACCGGCGTAGGCTGGTGCAGACCTCAGCAATTCGGTTTATGGTATGGACATTTCCCCTGTAATTCCTCTTCTCCAAGCTGCAAACCCATGACCGCAGATCTCACCAACCGCATTTTGGGCAACCGCTACCAGCTGATTCAAGAAATTGGTAGCGGTGGTATGGGATCCGTCTTCCGCGCCTTAGACTTACACAACAACGGCCAAGAGGTAGCTGTCAAGATCTTATATGCCCCCATGCTGCTGAGCCGGGGCGACTTCCAGACAGACTTGCGCCGTCGCTTTGCCGAAGAGATCCGCGTCAGCACCCTCTTGGGCCAGCATCCTCGCATCGTCAAGGTTTTGGATCACGGCCAAGAGGGGGAGCAGGCCTACTTGGTGATGGAGTACCTCAAGGGGCAGGATCTGGGCAAGCTGATCCGAGAAAAAGGGGCTTTGCCGGTTCGACAAGCCGTTCGACTAGCCTTGCAGGCCTGTGAGGGGCTGCACTTTGCCCACACGTTTCAGGCCAAGGTAGAGGGTCGCGAGATTCGAGGCGTTATCCATCGCGACATCAAACCCAGCAACCTCTTCATCGAGCAAGTTTTTCAAAATGGCAAGCTTATCCCCCAACTGAAAATCCTCGACTTTGGCGTGGCCAAAACCCTGGCGGATCACACCCTCAGCCTGGGCACCCAAAAAGGGGGAGGATTTATCGGCACAGCTCGCTACGCCTCTCCCGAACAGATACGGGGCAAAGCCTTGGATGCCCGCTCGGATATCTACTCCTTTGGGGTAGTGCTCTACGAGATGCTGACGGGATCCATGCCCTTTCAGCTGGAAACCGACTCCCTGCACAGCTGGATCCACGCCCATTGCTACGAAAGCCCAATCGAGATCAACCCGAAGGCAGCCCCCCAGCCGATCCCACCCCCTTTAGCAGCCGTGGTGATGGATTGCCTGAAAAAAAACCCAGACGAACGACCGCAAACGATGCGGGAGCTGGGGGAACGACTGCTGCAAGCCTATGACCTGACGGCAACCACCCAACTCTCTAGTGGCCAAGCCAGCACTGTGATCCTGCCCACCGGCAGTGCCAAGCCTCAACAGGATGCTCCACCCTCTTCTAAGTCCAAGCCACCGATCCAAGCCACCCGCAATACAGGATCGGCTTCTGGAGCCTTTGAAGATATCCGCGATGAGGATCTGGATCTCATCGAAGATGAGCCGGTCTCTCCCCCCTCCCCAGGTGCAGGGATCCCCTATTACATCACCGAGCGGGAACCCTCCTCAGCAGAAGCTTCGCCGGAAACACCGGATCCCTCCCCCCAAAGTGAGGATGAAACTCCCAAAACGCCCTCCACAGTGATCCCAGCCAGCAACGCTCTCCCGACCGTTCAGGATCCCCCCGTCGCTCGCCCTGCCACGCCGGCACGAACCGATACTCCCCGCACTCGCCCTCTGCGGCAAGCTGCCCCCCAAACGGTTCTGCAACCTTCCGACAGCAACCTGAAGTGGGTTTTGGCCGGGGGATCCCTGGGCGTTATGGCTTTGCTGGCCGCCTTTTTGCTGTGGCCACGCCCAACGATCCGCGATAGCCGGGAAGAACCGGATCCGATCCCTACCGCTGAAGTAACCCCAACACCTACACTCGAACCTGCTCCCACTCCAACGCCGACACCCACCCCGACTCCAGCACCAACACCCACTCCGGTGCCAACGCCCACCCCGACGCCGACGCCGACGCCCACTCCGACACCGACGCCCACCCCGACGCCGACGCCGACGCCCACTCCGACACCGACACCCACCCCGACTCCAGCGCCAACACCCACTCCGAGACCGACGCCCACCCCGACTCCAGCGCCAACACCCACTCCGACACCGACGCTTACCCCTATCCCTCGATTCACCCCGCTTGTCCCTCGTACTCCTACCCCCACCCCGACTCCATCCCCCACTCCCACTGCCACACCTGCCCCAGCAACGCCAACACCTGCGGCAGAGCTTGCCCTAAGCGGCGAGTGGCTTTATGAAGGAGGAGCCTTTATCTGGCAGGGATCCCTGTGCAAGGTCAATGTTGCGGCTGGCGTCCAGGAAACCGTCTCCATTCGTCAGGAGGGCAACCAGATCAGCGTTTCCTCTCTCAGCTTTTCCGAACGCAGTGGCCAGCTCATCGGCAACCAACTTTCTGTCAGCGGTAAGGCAGCGGGTAGTGGCACCCCAACCATCACTTGGAGCGGCACTGTCAGCGCTGACGGGCGCTCGATTCGAGGAACGGCTACCTGTGGTAGCGCCAGCTTCGCCATTAGGCTCACACGGCAGAGCTAAATACTTACGCCTCCTCCCCGATCACCGCCACCGCCGTTTTCTCTATCCTCCGGTTTCTGTTGCCGTTGAGGCGGTGGAGGAGGAGCAGCAAAGCTTTCGCTCACAACTTCGATGGTGTAAGGGCCTCGCCCAGGGCTGCCCGGCCCAGCGGCTGGAGAGGCATTTTGCGCCCAGTAGCTTTCCACCCGGAGCAAGTAGCAGCGGTTTTGCCGCACGGGGATGGTTAGCTGAGAGGTGGTAAAGTTGCCAGGGGCAGCATCATCATTTACAAAAACGTCAGGATCCAATCTCCGGTTGCTGTCATAGCTGCCGATGACCAATAGCGGGTCGAAAACCGGGCTGGTCAGCCGGATTGTAACCCCGGTAACGTTGGCTGCAGAGGGAAAGTAAAGAAACGCATCTGAATAGAAGGTAAACGTGCCGGGAGGGGGTGGGAATTCCCGGGCATTTTGAATATTGCCCCTCTCATCAAAATAATACTCCAAAAGGCTATTCGGCCCCAAGGTTCCACTGCGCCTATCCCCCTGTCGGCGCAGACCAATCGATGCAAAAAGGCCTGGACTGAAGGCTTGTTCGCAGACGTTCACCAGAGGCGGTATTGTACTCCCTCCACTTCCTCCACAGCCTGCCAAAACCGCAGCTGAGGCCAAAAGGCCCAAGAAAACCCTCTGCAGGGATCCCTGCGGAGCTCTAGAAGCATTCGATGCTGGCCCTGGCATAAGCACTCCTCCGGACACCGGATGTCAATGTTCCTCTAGATTACGATGCTCTGAGCAATTCTCAGCAAAATGCAGATCACTGACAGGATTTTCCCACGTTTAGGCTTGCACCGGCCTGGGGGGGCTGTTCCGCTGTTGACCTCGAGAAGGGAGCTTCAAGGGCGTAGTGGGGCCGTTGAGCCAATTTTGTCCTCAGGAAGGGATCCAGAGCAAAACCCTTTTTCGCAGTGGGCTAACCACTACTGGCGTCGGGCTTCCTGGTGAGGAAGAAATGGGCCAGGGCTGCCACACATTCTCGATCTTCGAAGAGTAGGTGGCATCGCTGCCGAACCTCCTCAGCCATGTGGTAGCGAAACTCAGAATCGGATCCCAGTTTTACGGCCAAATCCTCATAGCTTTTCAGATCCGAGGCAATTAAGCTGTCCAGCTCCATTCTTTTGAGAATGGCATAGGTATGCCGCCCCCGCATCAGCTTTCCAGGGCAAGTGATCACAGGCAATCCGACCGCAACGGCCTCTAAGGTGGTGATCCCACCTGACCAGCCATAGGAATCTAACATAAGATCGGCACAGCGGTTGAGATCCAAGTAGTCTTGATAATCCAATCCGGGCAGGATCAGGCAGTGGTCTTCTACATTGAGGCCATACAAAGAAAAAGCCCGGGTGAGCCGTTCCCGAAATTGTCGGGCAATAGCAGCATTGGGTAGAGCCAAAAAAACAAATTGAGCGTTGGGCACTCGCTGAGCAATAGCGGCAAAAAGATAGTCGTATTGGGGCAGATATTTACCCAAGTATTGACAAGTTAGGTAAACCACTGCGTTTCTGCGCAGGCCGAAATCCTCTCGATAGCGCTTTTGCTGAGGCAAAACCGGCTTTTCGAAGCAAGTGCCCAAATGAGGTAAACGAATCAGGGTTTCACTATAATGTTCTTGAGCATCCTCTGGCTCCATTAAATCGCTGGAGAGGAAATAGTCAATCGTAGAAAGTCCAGAAGTTATAGGATGAGCCCAAGTGGAGCACTGTATCGGTGCCAGTCGCAGGGAAGCCAGTTGCAGAATAAGAGGTGAAAGACCAATCTCCAAATACACCAAAATATCTAGCTGATCCTGCAGGATTTGTCGGGCTGCATCCTCAAGTCGGGTGGGAATGTGTCGAAACACATCGGCATATTGACGATACCGGTCTGTCATGAAATCGGTTCTGGGATCCAAGTGATAAGCGAAAACTTGAAACTTCCGCTGGGCAGTTAACTAAATCCTGTGGAGCAGGGGAGAATCCCACACGCCTTCCGAGCTTTCCTTTCGGACATAAAGTCACCTGCCGACGAGAGAAAACAGGAGGTGGAACATAGTCGGGGGCAATTGGCCAGCTGAGAAGGACTCGAGGCTGTGGAGCTTCGCTTTCAGCTAGAAATCGCAGGAGCCCCGCGCTGTACTCATAAAGTCAGTGTTGGGAGAATGTACAACTTTATTTGCTTTGTGTTATACTAATATTGCGAACACCAGAAACAGCTGTTTAGGGCACTGGTAACAGTCGATTGGGGGTGCAGTAAACCACCCCAGAGGTCCGTGGTTGGCTTGCCAACTGCAGGGCTACTAAAAGCCTGTCCCGTACTGTGAAGCAGTCAGGGTCGGGTAGTTTACATCCAAATCATCTGTAGCTTTTATCATCCAAGGATGAATTCTTTGGCTATCTTACTTCAACAGACGCAGCAGATGCACAACGCAGCAGATGCACAAGACAGAACATTTCGCTCCCTGTTTTCAAACCCTCCGGACTGTTAAGCCAACCGTCTTACTTCTAGCTCGCCCTGTCTCATTCTAGAGCCGAGCAAACTAGAGAGACAATGACTTTAGAAACAGAAAAGGGCCCCTTTCTGGAGCCCTAGGAATTGGAGATAGACCACTAATTAAAATGATGTTGTAGCGGTCGAGTCAGTCAGGTCATACTCCTCATCGGTGCCTGTACCATAGGGATCCATCTCCAAGCCGCCGGCGTCTATACCTACACCTGAATCGTCATCAGCGAAGACATTACAAGACTTTCCAACGTAGTAGGGGCTGCCAGTGGCTATAACCTTCTCCCCCTTCCCAAGGCCAAGCTCGCAGAGAATGGGGTTCCCACCCGCGTTTACATAAGCAGGGTTCACCGCTGTATTACCCAGAACCGCAAGGATCAGGCCGCGCTGGGCAGGAGTATCGGCTAACATAGCAGGAGCGCCGTAGTTGGGGGCAGACCAGGGATCATTCTGGTACTTGTCTTTGATTGGGCCGCACCAATTGCTATTACAACCCCGAGCAATCACTGAATACGCTGTAGGGTAGTTGGTCCAGTCCAGGCGATAGGCCTCTGAGCCGCGAGCGACATCAGTCAGGGCAGCCTGCGCCTCTGCCACACGAGAGCGACGAATCTGGTTGAGAAACTGTGGAATTGCGATTGCACTCAAGACACCCACAATCACAATGACGACTAATAGCTCGATCAGGGTAAAGCCCTTAGCCCTAGAGAGCAGAAACTGCGAGATTTTCGCACGGAGCAGAGATTGACGAAGCTTTGCACTCATGATCCAGTACCTCTCCTTGCTAGATTTATGCTGGCCTTCACTTGCCAGTACTAGCCTACCCACTGTCAGCCGAGCTCATAACATCCTAAAGACAAATCTCTGCGAGCACTTCCAGAGGAGGACTGATACATTTACGCTAAACACTGCTGAGCATTACTGCTCAGCAGTGAGGCGATAGCATTCTGTCCATTTCCGTTCGCGCTAGCGGGACGGAGTTCGAACAGAAAGGCGGTATCCCGCAAAGCCCTGAGGAATACCCCAGAGCACTTCCTCTTCACTTCCCGGCAACCGTTGCGGTTGACTCAAGGATTGGAAGCTTAGTCTAGCATATCCCTCTCAGTGACTTTTGTCAAACCGCCTAAAGCTCAGTAAATTCAGCAAAGTTCAGGATTTTGAAGGTTAGAAACATGCTCGCCCTACCGGATGGTGTACGTATTGCATTGATCCAGCCTTTCTGTTCCCATCGCCTCAAAGTGTGGAGACACACCCCAAAATAATCCGCCGCTTCTCTCGGTTTTACATACCTAGCCATACCAAGCAGCCATACTGAACATACTGTACATTATTTTCAGTATAGTCCAGCGTATCATTGACTAGAGTCATGCTCGCCTGGTGGGGTTGTGCCCTAGGCAACTGCCTGCCAAGTGCGTCTCCTGCAGCGTTTGATCTCCAGGGCAGCCCAGGGCAGCATGGGGGTCAGGTTAGCCACAGAGCTGGCCTGAAAGCCAGGGAAGGCCATAACCAGCCTAGCTAAACCCGCTTAGCCCAACTCCTACAGTCGTGGCATAATCAGGCCAACCAGTCCTACTGCCTGCCTATGTCAATGTTACCCTCTAACTCCGCTGTTATAGATGAGATTGCTGCTCAGGGACGAGCTGCCCTTGCTTGCTCTGAAATAGACTTCCGAGATTGGGTTAGGGTCTATGTCGGCACTCTCTCTCCTTCAGAATGGGGGCAAGCCCTAACAAAAGTTATCTACCCCGAATCCAACATTGTCTGGGAAGAGACTTTAGAAACGCACCAAGAAGCCACACAAATGGCAATTCGTAGACTTTTATACGTGGAGCCTAGAAAAGCCTACTCCCTCTACATGGCTTTATTGAATGTTTCTTTAATCAGCCGAGAGGAGCTGATCTCACTAATGCTCGAGGTAGCCCAAGAAATTGCCTCCTTATCTGGCAAGCAGCCTGTTTACCAATCAAAGATCACTTATGACCAGTCGCTAAAAATAAGAGAACTTATTTTTGAGCTAGATCCCCTGCAAAAATCCAATAACCTACTTTTGCTCTATGACGCAATTAAACGAGAAGACGAACTAGCAATTCTTGCTTACTCTTCCGCAGTAGCTGAAAGCATAAGCTCTGGTTTAGAAATTACTGACTTATCGCAAGAAATTCTCTTTCTAGATGTTGTTCGCAACCTACTAGATGAGGGATATCTTGAGATCTTTTTTGATCTCTTAGAAGCCTTTGCTCAAAAGACTCCGCAGCCACAGCACCGCTCGATCATGGCAGCATTGTCTCTGCTATCAGAAATTTACCTTCCTGAAAGATCCGAATCTTACAAGAAGTTCTCTACACCAAAGGATTGGCTAACTGGCTGTGGGATCCAGTTAATTTCCATGCTAATGGAAGAATCGACAAGCCTAGGCTACTCAGTTGTAGCTGAAAAGCTGCTTTCGCTTGCCTCGGAAGAAGATGAAAGATCTGCCAGCTTTATCTACTTACTAGAAAATGCTATGGCGCTGTTTGCTAAAGCCGCTCTCACAGACAAAGTAAGGCTTGTGATTGACAAGTTTCTAAACCTATGGCCATTGGAAAGTCTGCAATCTATAAGGGACAAGCTTCTCAACCAAGAACCGGTAGATGATAACATTCAGAATCTTGCCCGAGCTTTCATGTTTTCTGTATGCTTTTTTATCAACTACATCAGTGATGACAGGAAAGCTATACGAAAGCTAACCAACCTCTCTGCAGATATACTTCAACTTATTCTCTTATCGTATCGAAAAGATTTATGCTTGGATAACTTAGACAGCGAACTCAACAGCGAACTCAGAAGTCTGGCCACTGAGCACAGAGGAGCGTCTTTCCGAAAGCTAAGGATAGGCTATCTGGGCATATGTTTCATGAGCCACTCAGTGGGCGTTATGTCTCATCAGGTGCTAGCTTCTCATGATCCTGAGAGAGTAGAAGTCTACTATTACTACTTGATGGGCCTGGCAACAGAAGAACTTCTCTCTATTGACCCTATTTACCAAAGCTTTATATCTCACAAAGCTCACTTCCGTCATCTTTCTAAAAACCTGAGCATAAAAGAAATTCTGGAAATAATAAGGGGTGATAATCTCGATATTCTTGTTCACCTTGACTCGTTGACAGATCGAGTTAGTAACTACGTTATGGCATACCGTTGTGCGCCTATCCAGTGCAGTTGGCTAGGGGGAGATTCTTCTGGCCTGCAATCCCTAGACTATTTCTTTGTTGATCCATACCTGCTTCCCGATGAAGCTCAAGATGATTATCGCGAGGAATTAGTTCGATTGCCTGCTTATGCAGCTGTCAATCACTTTGCTGTAGATCCTCAAGATCATCAGGTATTTTCTAGAGCCCTGAGTGTTACCTCTGAAAATGTTCTTCTCTTTACGGCTGCTCATGCATACAAGCGCAATGATCAATGTGTGGAAGCTCACCTACAAGTCTTGCTAAACTCCCCTAACTCGATACTGGTTGTGAAAGGCAAGGGAGAAGCTCCATCAATGATTGAAATGTACCGGAAAAGAGCTAGAGCGCTAGGAGTGGAGGATCGAGTTCGCTTTCTAGCTAGAACGGAGTATACGGGTCTACACCGCGGTCAGCTGGGGCTGTTTGATCTAATGCTAGATACATTTCCATACACAGGCGCCACTCACACGATGGAGGCCTTGTATATGGGTTTGCCGGTGTTGACCTTGGTTGGCAGACATTATTTTGGTCGAATGAGCTATAGCTTACTTAGGAATATAGGTCTTGATGACTGTATTACCTGGTCAGTTGAAGAATTTATTGAGCGAGGAATCCAGCTGGCTAACAATCCAGAGCGACTGGCCAAGGCCAAACAGACTATTCGAGAGTCCTACAGTAGGTCGATCATCTGGGATCCAAAACGTTTGGCTATGGCTATTGAAAAAACCTATTTTGATCTGGCTCATAAACATCAGATTATCGACCAGGTTCCTCCTCTAGACGGGGGTGAACCTAGACTCCAGGTCAGTCAGCGTATCCGCCTTCATGTCGGGGGAAAAGATCCCCATCCAGACTGGAAGATCCTAGACATCCAACCAAGAGAGTACGTGGATTACGTTGGCAACGCTATGGATCTCAGTCAATTTGAAGACAACTCCGTAGAAGCCATCTACGCCTCCCACGTTCTGGAGCACTTCGACTATGTGCGAGAATTGCCTGTTGTTCTCAAAGAGTGGCATCGAGTTTTACATTTCGGTGGCCAGTTAATGATTAGTGTTCCTGACTTACCTACTCTTTGTCACCTTTATATGGAGGAAGGAGCTTCCGCCGAGCAGCGATTTAGTATTATGCGCATGATGTTTGGTGAACAGACAGATGAGTATGACTATCACAAAGTTGGTCTCTCGTGGGAATATCTGTTCATGTTGCTGACTCAGGCAGGCTTTCGGATTATCCGCAAGGTAGATCGGTTCGGCTTATTTAATGACTGTAGTGAAATGGTTGTTTTCGGTAAACCTGTTAGTCTAAACATAATTGCGACCAAGTAAATTAAAATAAAAAAAGTTGTCTGGTTCTAGGCAATTCCTACCTCCCTAACTATCTTTTGGTATGAAATCAGTAGTTATTATCACTGCAGCCGACTCCAAGTTCTTCGATCTAGTGCAGGGAACTGTTCTTTCCATCCGAGGTAAGGAGCAGGGTAAATCTGTTGAGATAGGCTTCTTCGATTTGGGCTGTACCCCTGAGCAAGTAGACTGGCTTTCAAAACACGTCAATTACATTGTTGAGCCGGATTGGAACTATAACTTTGCTGGAGTTGAGAGTGTGCCTTCTTATCTGCGGGGATTACTAGCTCGGCCCCGGCTACGTAGGTACTTTCCAGACTATGAAGTTTATATTTGGATTGACGCAGATGCTTGGGTTCAGGATTGGTTCGGGATTGACTTGCTCATCCAGGGAAGCAAAAAGCGAGGGCTAGCTATTGTTCCGGAGATTGACCGAGGGAATAGATTACTCTATGGCCCAAAAGATTACCTAATTGATCTTAGTGAAGCTTACAGATACCACTTTCCCAGTCTGAGTGTCGAGGACTTACATACGTACCCCCTCCTTAATGCTGGTGTTTTTGCAATGTCCTATACTGCCAAGCACTGGGATCTTTGGGACTTTCGGCTTTCTCAAGCTTTAGCTAGAAGACCTTCTATCATAACCGATCAACTCGCTCTAAATGTAGCGGTCTATCTAGATGGGCTACTTAAGGAAACAGAACTTCTACCTGCCTATTGCAATTGGACTTGTCACTACGGACTGCCAAAATGGGATCCAAGGCAAAACCTACTTGTTGAGCCTTACCTACCTCACACTCCTATTTCTATCATACACCTAACCAGCCATAGTAAAAGAGAGGGAAGGCATGTACTATTGACCACTGAAGATGAGAAAATTGAAATGAGCTTAAAGTTTAGCGATGCCTCGCTGGAACACCAGAAGCAAAGCTTGACGCCTGCTTCCGCAGAGCAACTGAGTTTTACTACTTTAGGGATTTATCTAAGCCAGATTAATCTAGCTCTTTTTCCCGATTGGGATCCAAATCTTCGGGAATCAGTTACTGCAAGCTTGGAGCCTTTACTAAAGTCTATTCTGCTTAGTTCCAATCCTCAGCATTACGCTTTGATCATGTCTGCAGAGCCAGACTACGGGATGGCGGAGTCAGTTCTGGAAGCCGCAGCAGCTAACGTTACTATCGAGCTTATGGATTTGGGACACGAGTTAAGCGTTGAGCCGTCTATTTCTTTGGTTAAAACTCTTAACTCTGAGCAGTGGAAGCGACTACTGGCTCGGGTTGATTACTACTACCCCCTTACTCACGAGCGAATCCCCGCAGGGATCCAGCCTGCCCTGGATAAGCTGCCCCGCTTCGAGTTTCCTACTGGTTAGAGCCCTGAGGTGATAAAGAAAAGTTAACCGGAAGAGCGTAGCAATTGCATCAACTGCTGGGGCGTCATCTGCTCGTAGGGCTCAAAGGGCTGGTGGATCCAAGGGTTATCCGGCAAATAGTCCACATAGTAGTCGGGTTGATAGACGGAGGCGGCCTTGTACCACAGTACGCCGGTGCGGATCTCCTCGATGTAGAAGCCGTAGTGGTGCTTGAGCCAGTGGACAGAGCGCTTTAGGGTCATGCCAGAGTCTGCCAGATCGTCCACCAACAGCACGTGGCTGCCCAGGTTGGCGGTGGTCATGGCTAGATCCCGCGAGAAGGTCAGTTGCCCCCGCTGGCGGTTACCGGGCCCAGAGTAGGAAGAGGCTGAGAGAATAGCCAGGGGCAGGTCGAAAAGACGGGCCAAGGTATCGCCAATGCGCAGCCCCCCCTTGGCAATACAGACGATTTGGTTAAATTCCCACCCGCTTTCGTAGACTTTGACGGCCAACTCCTCGATTTTGCGGTGGTAGTCGGCCCAGGTAATGGAAATTTCGTGCAAGGGATCCCCCTCTACCCATCTAGAGTGCTCAGTTTAATAATGACGCTTCTCCCCTCGACTAGGGACTAGCTTTCTTTCAGAGGGATCACCTTCACCCAATGGGCATAGACGGGATCCCGATTTTCGGTAATTGCCGTCAGCTTCTGCCGCAACTGCTCGGTGATGGGGCGGGAGGGGGGCAGGACGTACTGCTCGATCTGGCGAATGGGGGTGATCTTGGCAGCAGTGCCAGTCAGGAAAGCTTCATCGGCAATCAACAGCTCCGACTTATCGACAGGCCGTTCTTGGGTAGGGATCCCCAGATCACGGGCCAGGGTGAGGACACTGTCGCGGGTGATCCCTTCCAAGATATCTTGGTCGAAGCTGGGGGTAATCAGCACGCCATTGCGCACGATGAAGATGTTCATGCCCGAGGCTTCGCTCACTTTGCCCTGGGAGTTCATCAAAATGGCCTCGTCATAGCCAGCCTGCGCCGCCTCGGTTTTGGCCAAAGAGGAAGTGATGTAGGCGCCGGTGATCTTGCCCCGCAATGGTAGGCTGCGATCCTCTTGCCGGGCCCAAGAGCTGATGCGGCAACTGACTCCCTCTGGCGAGAGGTAGTCCCCCAGTTCCAAGCCGTACACGAAAAAGTCTTTCTCAATGTTGTGCAGCCGCGGCGAGATGCCTAGGTCGGAGGTGTACACCAAGGGGCGGATGTAGAAAGACGTGGAGGGACGGTTTTTTCGGATCAGCTCGACGATCACCTGCTCAATCCGTTCAGCAGGGAGATCAAAACAGAGCAGGCGGGCGCTTTGACTCAGTCGTCGGCAATGGCGATCCAGACGGAACACCAGAACTTGATCCGGGTTTTGCGGATCAGGGATCCCGCGTAGGCCGCCGAACGCCGCTGTCCCGTAGTGCAGAGCATGGGTGGCAATGGAGATCTTCGCCTCAGCAAAGGGGACAATCTGGCCCTGAAAGTAGGCGTAGGGCAGAAAATCTGGCATGGTCGGCACCCACCGGGGTAGGAATGAGAGGTAGGAATATTATCACCGATTCGTGCAGTGCCGGGAGCTCCAACGTCGGCATGACTTCCCTGCCTGTAGTAGCAGCACGCGGGATAGGTGTAGAGGTATTTCTCCCCCGCAGCAGCGTTGTTTAGCCAGTCAGTTTCCGAGAGGGCTGGATTGGAGAAGCAAACAGTTCGTAGCTGAAGAGGGGCCGAGCAGCTACACCCTATGACGCAAAGGGGGTGAACTCCTTGCGAAGGCAGCAATGCTCCTTGTGGCAAGGCTTCTTTGGTCTCAGGGTGGTAGGGTAAGGAGGTGGTTGCTCAAGCAGCTGTAAATAAAGCCTGCAAAACTTTCGATTGCTTCCTTACTTTTGCTTCGCATTTTGTCCCCCGCTAGCCCGATGCTGTCGACGGGTGGGAGCCGGAGGGCTGCTTTTGCCCAATCTTTTGCTCCAGATATCCCCATTGAGGAAGCCATTCAGATCGCTCGATCTGCCGTGCCCAATGCCGTGATCAAAAAATGATCAAAAAAGATGAGTTGGAGCTTAAACATGGGCGCCTAGTTTGGGAAGTGAAATTTACCAACGATATTGAAGTCAAGATCGATGCCACTACCGGTGACATTGTCGATATCGACGATTAGCACTCAGGAGGTGCCCTTGCCTAGGCGGGGGTGAGCGTTGCCGGAAAAGGTTGTAGCTGTTACTGCTTGATGAATGAGAACTGCGAAAGCCGGGGATCCCTTTCCTTTTGGGCATGGGGAAAGCGTCTACACGGTAGCTGCCTGATGGCTGAAGCCGGTTCGACAGCTGGCTAGGGACAGGTGGTGGGGTCAGGCTGAGCTAGAATGCTGTCTATCCGTCTTGCTGCTCCCCCTGATGGACGACCCCCCTTTAGCCTCGGCGGCTACTTTCCCCAACACTGAGCTTTCGTGGGGAGATGCGTCGCTTAGTCTCCTTTGGGTCATCGGTCTTCTGGTCATCAACGCTTTCTTTGTCGCAGTCGAGTTTTCCTTGGTATCGGCGCGGCGCTCCCGCATGGTGCAGTTGGCGAGCGAGGGAAACCGCCAGGCGGCAATTGTGCAAAAAGCCCAAGAGCAACTGGAATATGCCCTCTCCACCACCCAGTTGGGCATTACCCTGGCCAGTGTGTTGTTGGGCTGGATCGGGGCTACGCAAGTGGCGCCGACGCTGTTTCTGGCCTTGAGGCAGTTGGCTTGGCTTCAGAACCTGGATCCGGCCCTTATTCGAGGGGTGGCAGTGGTGTTGGTGTTTTCGCTGCTCACCTATTTTCAGATTGTGGTGGGGGAGCTGATCCCCAAGACTCTGGCCATTCTCTATTCGGAGCCGATTGCGCTCAAACTGGCCTGGCTCAACCGCTTGGTAAGCCGCTTCCTCCACCTTTTTGTCGAGCTGCTCCGCTTCTCCTCCCGCTGCCTGCTGCGCATCTTGGGCGTCCGCATCCCCGAGGCCACTTCCTTTTACAGCACCATGACGGTGGAGGAGTTGCAACTGCTGATCGCCTCGTCGGTGGAGTCGGGCAACATTGAGGCGGAAGAGCGAGAGCTTTTGAGCAACATCTTCGAGTTCGGCGAGACGGTGGCCAGCGAGGTGATGATCCCGCGTACCAGCATCGACGCGGTGCCGGAAACTGCAACGGTGCAAGAGGTGCTGGCCGAGGTGGCCGAATCAGGACACTCCCGTTACCCGGTCTACGGCGAGTCTTTGGATGACATCCGCGGGCTGATCCACGTCAAGGAAGTCATTGGGGAGCTGGCCAAGGGATCCATCGACCTCCACAGCCCCATCACGCCTTTTATCCGCGAGGCCCACTTTGAGCCGGAGAACAAGCCGATTGCCGAACTGTTGCCCGAAATGAGGCAGCACCACTGGCCGATGGTGGTGGTGGTGGATGAGTTTGGCGGCACGGCGGGCCTGATCACCATTCAAGACTTGGTGGAGGAGATTGTCGGCAAGCTCTCCGATGGCCCGGATCCCAACACCAAGGAGCCGGACATTCAAGAACTCGACGAAAATACCCTGCTCATTCAGGCTCAGTTGGATGTTGAAGAGATCAACGAGCGCTGTGGCCTCAACCTGCCCCTGCACGAGGATTACCAGACGCTGGGGGGCTTTCTGATTTACCACATGCAGAAGATCCCGCGTGCTGGGGAAAAGTTCACCTACCAAGACATGGAGTTTCAGGTGGTGCGCATGGAGGGGCCACGGGTGGATCGGGTGAAGGTAGCCCGTCGTTCTGGCACTCCGGCAAACTCCCTGCCGCTGCTCCCCCCGGCGCAAACGGCAAAAACCCGTCCATAAACCTGCTGGAGAGGACTAGGCCGTTGCTTTGACCACCTTCAGGGTTTGTAGGCGCACATCCTCTGGGCCGTTGATAAAGCCGCCTGCCTCATGCACCAACAGCAGATAGTTCACCGCCTCTTGAGTCACCTCTTCTCCCGGCACCAAAATCGGGATCCCAGGTGGATAGGGGGAGATGATCTCGGCGCAGATATGGCCCACTGCTTCTTGGAAAGGCACCCGCTGAATGGGAGCAAAAAAAGCCTCCCGGGGTGATAGCCGTTGTGGTGGCAAGCAAGGACGGGGCAGTTGTGCCAGCCGCTGCATTTTTTCCATTGCCGCTCTGGATGGGCGGGATCCCTGAAAATGTTGCGACAGGGCGGCGAAACTTTCCACCAGGCGGTCAATGTCTCGCTGGGTGTTGCCGATGCTGACAATGAAGACCACGTTGTGCAGGGTGGACATCTCCGGCTGCACGTGGAAGTGATCGTTAACCCAGTCGTGAGCGTCGAAGCCGAACAACCCCAGCTCTGTCACCGTTACCGTGAGACGGGTGCGGTCGAAATCAAAAAAACCAGGGGTGGAGCCGATACGCTCTGGGCCAAAACAGCGCAAGCCGGGGATGCGGTTGAGACGGGCGCGGGCTTGATCTGCCAAAGCCAAGGCTTGGCTCAGCAGGGCTTCCCCTTCTAAGGCCATCTGCCGCCGCGCCACATCCAGCGACATCATCAGCACATAGCTGGGACTGGTCGATTGCAGCAGTTGCAGAATGTTGCGCACCCGGTTGGGGTCGATACGGGATCCCTTGAGGTGCAGCATCGAGGCCTGGGTCATGCCGGAGATCACCTTGTGGGTGGACTGCACCACCAGATCGGCTCCGGCTTCCAAGGCCGAAATGGGCAATTCCGAATGAAACCCAAAATGGGGCCCGTGGGCCTCGTCCACCAATAGCGGTAGGCCATGGGCATGGGCGATGGCTGCCAGAGATTCCAGGTCGCAGCAAACCCCGTAGTAGGTGGGGCTGACTACCAAAACGCCTTTGGCATCGGGATGCTCCGCCAAGGCCCCCTCCAAACCGGCTGGGGTAATCCCGTGGGCAATGCCCAGCTCCGGGTCAAAATCCGGCTCGATATAGGCCGGCACCGCCCCAGAGAGGATCACCCCGGCAATGGCGGATTTGTGGCAGTTGCGCGGCAAGAGGATCTTGTCTCCCGGATCGCACACCGCCATCACCAGTGTTTCCACGCCACAGGTGGAACCGTTGACCAAAAACCAACTGCGATCCGCTCCATAAGCTGCTGCCGCCAGCTCCTGGGCCTCCCGGATCACCCCATCGGGATCGTGGAGGTTGTCCACCTCTGGCAACTCGGTCAGATCCGCCCGGAAGACGTTCTCTCCCAGAAAGGCTTGCAGATCGGCAGGGATCCCACGTCCCTGTTTGTGGCCTGGCGTGTGAAAAGGAGCCTTATCCAAGCTGCAATAGTGGCGGATGGCCTCAAATAGAGGTGCTCGCTCCTGGGCTTTGCGATCCAGCGAGCGCAAGCAACGAGAGGTTTTGGACAGATTGGACAGAACCACAGACCACTCCTCAACACACCAGGTGGGCATTTTGTGATTATCCATCCCAATGGAGGCTAAGTCCACCGCTGGCGCTTTTCCTGCTAGCCTGGGTTTTCAGGTGGCCTTTCTTCCTCTCCTGTATGTTTGAAAAACTGCCCTTCCCCCTGAGCACTCTCGTGTTGCTGGCCGGCGTTGCCGCCACGGCTTGGGGCTTTGCCCACTACAACGATCCCACCCTCAATCTCATCGGCCTGTTTGCCGGGATCCCCTTGCTGTTGGGAGGGGTGACCATGAAGGTAGTGGAACTCAAGCCGGTACCTGCCCTGGCCGCCCCTTCTCTCGAGGTGATCCAAGCCCGCGCCCAGCAGGCCACGGAAATTCAAAAGCAAGTCCGCGCCGATATCACCAAATATAGCTACGGGGCTAATGCCCACCTGGAAGATGCCCTGGAGTTTCTGGGTCTGCGCGGCCCTCTGGAAGCAGATCTGCCCAAGGTGAGAGGGTACAGAGAAGAGCTGCGAGATGGCCGGTATACCTTGGTGCTTCTGTTCGATTCCCCCAAGGTTCCCTTCCAACAATGGCAGGAAAGCTACCAGAAAAAAATGCAAGGCTTCTTTGGCCGAGATGTGGAGGTGCAACTGGGGCAGCCCCAAGAAAATCAGGTGGAATTGGCGCTTGTTGCCCGAGGTGGATCCCAGGCCACTTGAAGAAGCCATTAGCTGCTGAATGCAACTCAACGGATCCCGAAGCTAATGCAGCCAGTAACTCAGGACTGTCGAGAGTTAACTCATGAGGGGTGTGGGGAGCTATGGGTCCTGCGCTGTGCCTATAGTATCAGTGTTGGGAGGATGTCACGAAACTTGGCAGTTCGGCATAACCCTATTTTACGGATTGGGAATTTTACGGATTGGGAGGAAGACCAAAAGCAACATTATCATCCATAATGTAGGGCGTTAGCATGAAGACCACCTCATTGCGCTCGTTATTCACACTCTGAGAGCGGAACAAAGCACCCAAAAGAGGCAAGTCGCCTAGGAAAGGCACTTTTTGAACGTCAACGATGTCTCTGTCTTGGATTAAGCCGGCAATGATAAAAGTTTGCCCATCTCTTAACCTGAGCTGAGATGCTTCCAGCCGCCTTCTGTCGATGTTAAAAAGTGGAATGCCTGCAAAGTCTCCGCCTTCCAATCTTTGAAGGGGTACAGGAATGGAGATTTCCGGCTGAATGGTCAGGGTAACAAACCCATTGTCATCTATCCTAACTTCTGAGACGTTAAGGATAACCCCGGCATCCTCCCGCTGCAAACGCTGAGTAACGACTGGGGGCTGGTTTTCTCCCTGGGGTATGGTGATGGTTTCAACGTTAACGGGCACACTGGTTGCAATGCTAATTCGACTGGATCCGCCATCTGCCACCACAACTTTGGGGTCAGTTAGAATTTTTCCAGTTCCATTTTGTATTGCAGACTGCACTCTTAGAGCCAAAGACTGCTGCAGCCGGTTGAGAGTGTTAAATATTCCCGTGATGGATCCTGATGGGCCTGCAGGGCCGATAGAGCTTACCGAGGATCCCGCAGGTTGATTGAGCGGTCGTCCACCAAAGTTGGCGTCCCCTAAAGTTCCGACAGCAAAGTTGCCAGAAGCTCCCCCTAGGTTGATCGAAAGGCTCTCGTTGTTATTTAGCCGAATATCAACTGCCCTCAGCGAAATTAAAACCTGTCGCCGACGCACATCCAATTGGGCAATCTGAGCAGCCGCGATGTCCTGCTGCCGCGAGTTGCCGATCACCGTAATGGAGTTGGTGCGCTCGTCCACAACGAATTGGGCACCGGGAGCAACGGCGTCCAAAACTCCTTCCAGCCGACTGGCCAAATCGGTGGCGACTGCCTGATTCACGCGGTAATTGCGCACCAGGATCCCAGTCACCCCTGGCAGGTTTTGTCCAACAAATACGGTTTGGCCCCTTCGCTGGGCCTGCAACTGTTTTAGCCGCAAGATAAAGTTGAATGTCTCCTGTAAGGGCGAGTCTTGCACATCCAGAGAGATGGTTAGATCGGGTGGGACGTCGTTGAGCACCACATTCAACCCTGCTCGCCGCACCAACAAGCTCAGCACATCGCCCACAGGAGCATCTTTCAAGGTCAAGCTAATCCTGGCATTGGATCCGAGATCCACTGTAGGTGGATCAGGCAGGATTGTGCCAACGGCAATATCTCCGGCAGGAGGAGCCACAGCTCTCCCCTGAAAAGGAGATTCGGTGGGCAAACTTCCCGGCGGCAATTGAGGTTGGTTGAGCTGGCCCACAGAAGGCACCTGAGAAATCACGGGTGCAGCAGGAACAGCAGGTGCAGGAGGAGCCGCTTGAGTTGTCTGCGAAGGGGCAGGGTTTTGAGCGACCGGTTGGGAGGCAGGGGCAGGAGCTGCGGGCTGAGGAACAGGAGCCACGGGCTGAGGTCGGTTTAGTGACGCCGGTTGGCCGGGCGCTACTGGGTTGGACGAGGGTTGAGGGGGAACCGCCGCTAGGGGAGCCAGTGGGGCAGAGGGTAGGCCCTCAAAGTCGAAGACCAACTGCGTCGGGCTGCGCCGAGCCAGCAAGCCTTGGGGAGCTGCGGCCACACCGGCTATTTCTATCCGCACGCTGTCGTTGCTCAACTGCCAGGCCTCAATGAAGCGCACCCCCGGCAGGGGAGACTCTTGGCGATAGCGGCCCTGGCTTCCGCTCAATTGAGCATTGGTGATGTCCCCGATCCAAGATTGTCCCTGCTGGGTAAAGAACACCTGTGGGCGAGCGCCCCCTTCGGTGTTGATCTCCAACTGCATGCGGTTGCCGTTGGGCACCAGGCGGATATCTGTGATGCGGCTGAGGCGTTGCGGGTTTGCGGAGGTCAACTGTTGAGCGGCTGCCTCATTGACCCGGCTTTCTAAGGCCAATGGGGGCAGGGACAGGATCAAGCCCAACGCACACCCATAAGCAACTCGACGGTTCATCATCCTCACACCTCACTCCTTCACCCAGTCGTATTCTTGCTTCACCTCGCCACGGGTGCCTTTGGCCTCGTTCACCCCGTGCTTCCCTGATCAAAGCCGAAATCTCGGACTTTGCCACTACCTGTAGCCGTTTCGGAAGAAATTTTTCCCAGATCTTCGATTCGGCAACACTATCCGTGCTGAACCGGCGGTTGTTCCCGTCTTCTGAAAACCAAAGGGGATCCCGCACTGGCAGGATCCCCCCCTGAGTCAAGGCATGGCTGGGCTACTGACCAGGTGCCGTTTGCCCTTCAGGTGGAGGAGCAGTGCCCAACGGAACGTCTTTGTTGTAGATGTAGGCAATCAAATCAAAAGCAGCGTCCAGTTCCCCTGTGTCTTGAACAGGATTTAAGCTGATGTTGCTCACCCGGAACAGCGTGCGCAGACGTTCTATATCTCCCATCAGATTGATCAGCTCCGTATAGGGGCCACGCAGAGCGACACGGGTGGTCTGCACTTGGATGGCGGGAGCGATGATCCCAGGCACTTCCGGATTGGCCGAAGACGCTGGAGTCAGTGGAGAAGGGCTAAAGCTGCGCAGCTCGCTGTTGGGCTGCCCCTGCACCAGCCGGTTGAGATCCAGCAGTTGCGTGTCGGCATTCTCGGGGGTGGAGAGCAGGGCACTGATCTGTTCCCGCTCCACGCGAGCTCTCTCGACCTGATTGGGCACATCTTGCAAACTGGCAATCTGGCTCTTTATGTCCTGCAACTGGGTGGTTTTGTTGGCTACCTCCCTTTCCAAAGCCTGTACCTCCTCGATCAAGGGGCGAAGTTGGGTGAAGGCCAGAAACCCCGCCGCGGCTAACCCTGTGATCCCGATTAAAAGACCAATTCGAATGGGGGTCAGCTCCACGCCCAGCAGTACCGGCGGCCCTGCCGGGGGAACCACCAGTTGTTCGTCGGGAAAACCTTCAACCGATCCAGTCATCAGTTCGCCTCCACTCGACGCAAAATGCGGATCTTTTCAACCAAGCCTATCGCTCCCCGCTGCTCCAGCTCGCGGGTAAATTCTGGGTCAGGATCCCCCAGGGTACGGATGGTTACGGTTATGCCGTAGGTAACGCTGGGCTCGGTTAGGTTTGTGCCGTCCACCCGGGAGCTGCTGTTCAGGACGGCGCTGGTAACAAAGTTGGAATCCAGCAGGGTGAGCAAAAAGTCGTTCACCAGGGGAAAGTCCAGCGCCCCTCCTTGGATATTGACGGTATCCCCGGAAGCGCTGATGTTGGTTATCCATACCCCCTGGCCGGGGATCTTGCGCCGCAGCTCTTCCAAGATGGCCGACCAAGGCTGGACGGATCTCAGAAAGGAGCGGAACCCTTCCGTTTGGGCGCGAATGGTTTGCAGCTCTTGATTGGCATTCTGCAGCTGGGACAACTCAGCATTGGCTGTGCTGAGCTCACTGTCAAGGCGAGCCCGCTCCGCCCTCAGGGTTTCTCTCTGGCGGGAAAAGCTGTCTTGGAAATACCAAAAAGCTCCCATCGCTACAGCAGCAACAGCAACCCCCAGGCCAATGGCCGGGATCCAATTCTGGGATCCCTCTGCGGCCCCAGTCGCGGCTACTGCTCCCCCACCTGTTCGAGCTGTGGTGAGGACATCCGGCCTTTCTTTGAGGAAATTGATCTCCGGTGTGTACATCTCTTTAACCGCCTTGTGCGCTATTCCATCGGTTGGGCGAGCTTGCGCTGCCTGCTGCCGCTACTTGGTGTCTTCCCGTAACGCCAACCCCAGGGCCACTCCCATTGCTGGGCGTTCCTCCAGGGGCAGTTCCACTGAATCCGGCACGACAATGTTGCCAAAGGGATCCGCCAACTCCACCGCCACGCTCAACGACTGAGATAAGAAGCCGTCGATTTGGCCGATGCTTGCCCCAGTTCCGGCCAGCAGTACTTTCACCACAGGCGAGCTGCTTTCTGTGCTCGTAAAGAAGTCGATGGAGCGCTTCAGTTCATCCGCCAAATCGGAGACAACGCGCGTTACTGCTGCTACACCGGGATTGCTGGGCGCTGGCTGTTCTCCCGTGGCCAAAATATCGGTGGGGTTGATCAAGGGTAACCTCAGAGTTCGCAACAGGTCGCCGGTGCGGCTAAGCGGCAGATTCAGGGATTGGGCCAGCACCTGCCGCATGTGGATGGTGCCGATGTTGACGGTGCGGGTAAATTGCGGGATCCCGTTCACCAAAATGCTGATCTCGCTGCTGTCGTAGCCGATGGAGCTGAGCAACACGGCCTCTTGGGGGCCGTACTGGGTTAGCTGATCGCGGATGGTGCGAATGAGGGAGAAGCTGGCCAGCTCCACACAGCGCACCTGCAAGTTGGCCACCTGCAGCACCTCCAGGTAGTTGTCCACCACCTCTTTGGGGATGGCCACCAGCAAGACTTCGATGCGCTCAATGCCATCCTGGGAAAGATCGAGACCCAAGGGTTGGTAATCGACATCCGCCTGATCCCGCGGATAGGGAATGTAAAGTTCGGCCTCCTGCTCCAAAACCACCCGGCGCAGCTCATCGGCAGGTAGGTCGGCAGGCAGGCGAATGAGACGAACGATGGCCTCCCTTACGGGCACTGCTGTGGCTGCCGGCAGGTTGGTGGGCACTTTGTTTTCATTGAGCAAATTCATCAAGACCAAACCAACCGTGTTCGGATCGAGGATGCGCCCTTCGACCATCGCCCCTTCCGGCATTTCCACGCTGTGGTAGTGGGCCAGACGATAGCGACCATTGCCCTGCTTTTTCAGTTGGGCAACGGCGATGCGCTCGGGGTTGATGTCCACCCCAAGCATGGTTCGGGTTTTGGAACCACCAAGAAAACTAAACACGCCGGGAAACCCCGCCCTTTGCGCTACTGCTAGAGGCATACTACCCAATTTGTAGGTGGGTTACCACTGTTCGCCATTGGCCGCGGGGAAATCCTTGTCTGGGCCGATCCCTCCCTGCCAGCCGCAAGTGCAGGGCTTGCGCGGTGTTGAGCGGTGTTGGAAATTCGCTTGACTCAACGGGTCTGTTGCCGCGCCCACTCACGGAACTGTTGTAACCGCTCACAACCCTTCTTCCTCGAGGGCCTGGACGTTTTGCACAATCCGGGAGAGCTCGTTTTTCTCATCCACATTGATGCGGGTCGGGGATCCGCTGATAATGCGCTCGTAGCCCCGGAAGGAATCGCGGATTTGGATGCCTGCGTTGGAGATGAGGTACTCGCGGATCCCTTTGTCGTGCCAGGATCCCCGCATTTTGAAGACGTTGAGGGCGCGGGCCATCTCTCCGCGGATCTCCACGTATTGCAGCAGGATGATCGTGTCGGTGATGGTGGAAATATGGGATTCGGTGATGGAATGGGATCCCATGAATTGGTCGGTGGTGTTGGTGAAAAAGCCGGTGATCTCCTCCTGCTTGGCCAGGCCAGTTACCCCGATTACAAACTGGCGGAAGGCATTTTGGCTCACTCCCCGCGCCAGGGCTGACAGGGAGTCGATGGCCATGCGGGAGGGCTTGAAGGCCATCATCTCGGTTTTGATCTTCTGCAGGTGGTCTTCCAGGCCGGCAGATTCTGGGTAGGCGCAGATGATCTTGAGGAGGCCCTGCCGCTCGAACTCTTCCAGGTCAATGCCCCAGGAGGAGGCGTTGCGGGACAGCTGCGCCCGCGACTCTTCGTAGGCAAAGAGAATGCAGCGTTCCCCATCCAGGCAGCCCCGCTCCAGGAATTTGCTCACCAGCGAGGTTTTGCCCGTGCCGGTGGCGCCGGTGGCCAAAATAATCGAGTCTTTGAAGAAGCCGCCGCCGCACATTTCGTCCAGCTTCTCGATGCCGGAGGAGACCCGCACGTTGGAGGAGCGCTGCGTCAGCTGCATGGCTCCCAAGGGGAAGATGTTGATCCCGTCGTTGGTGATGGTGAAGGGATATTCCCCCTTCATGTGGGTGGTGCCCCGCAGCTTCAAGATCTCGATGGTGCGCCGCCGTTTCTCTCCCTCCAGGATGTTGCGTAGGATCACCACGTTATCGGAGACGAATTCCTCTACGCCGTAGCGGGCGATGGGGCCGTACTCGTCGGTGCGCTCTGTGGTCATGACGGTGGTGACGTTGGCCTGCTTGAGGCGGGCCGTCAGGCGGAACAGCTCCCGCCGCACCACACCGGCAGGGTCGTATTGCTGAAAGATGGCTGTCACTGAGTCGATGGAGACCCGCTTGGCTTTGTATTTGCGAATGGCGTACTGGATGCGCTCGATGAGGGCCGACAAATCAAAGTTGCCGCTCACCTCATAGCCTTCGGGATCGGGGGAGGCATCCAGGATAAACAGTTGGCCCCTGTCGATGAGGGCCTGCAGATCCCAGCCAAAGCTGGAGGCATTGCGAATGATATCGGCGGGGGTTTCCTCGAAGGTGACGAAGATCCCCGGCTCTTGATACTTCACGATGCCGTTGTAAAGGAACTGCATGGCAAACAGGGTTTTGCCGGTGCCGGAGGTGCCGCTGACCAAGGTGGTGCGTCCCAGGGGTAGCCCACCGTGACTGATGTCTTCAAAGCCCTCGATGCCCGTCTGTTTTTTGGGGATCCCTCGCAGCTCTGAGAGATCCGCCCGGTGGTTGTCTGGGGTTGGTTCGGTGGAGTCCTCTGCGGTGTTATCTTGTGGCTTTTCTGGCTCAGAAGGCCCCAATGACTGGTTCATCCCACTCTCCTTGCTCCTGCAGCCTGTCTCAAGCCTCTTCGTCCAATTCTTCGTAGAGCAGATCCAGGCCGATGAGCACTTTCTCGCGGTTGGACAGATCGCCAATAATCTTCCGCACCGGTGGCGGCAGGATTTTGGCCAAGGTCGGCGTTGCCAAGATCTTATCTTCCTCTGCCAGTTGCGGATTTTTCAAGACATCGATCACCTTCAGGCTGTACACGCCGCGGAACTCCTTTTCCAAGATGTCTTGCAAGGTGCTGAGGGCACGCAGAGAATTGGGGGTGTTGCCCGCCACGTAGAGCTTGAGAACATAGGCTTTGCGAGTGGACATAATCAGGGATCCCTTGGGGCAGGTTTGGGAATGGAGCGGCGGTACATTTCGCTCAGGTGGGCCATCACATCGATCAGGGTAAGGCGGTAATCCAGCAGGATCTCTTCGCTGCGGCCTTCCAGCTTCAATTGTTTGGCAAAGTCTTCCATCAAGTTCATGTGCAGCTCCAGCAGTTGAGCAGCGCCGATATCGGCAAAAAAGGCCAAGGCCACCAGCTCGTCGATGCGGGCATTGACGGTCTCGGGAGATTGAAAATAGTCCAAGACGATTGCCTGGTAAAGGTTACGCAGCCGTCGCATGAGGGCTTGCTGCTCGTGGGGCGGGAGGCGACGGTAAAACAGCTCTGGGTCACGATGATAGTACACTCCGGCGTAGCCCAGCCGTTCCCGCAATTTCTCCGCCAGCCGCCGTTGTTGTTGGTTGCTGTAAGCCAGGTAGGGCTGATCGCTGGGATGCGCTGGGCCCTGCGGGAGGCCGCAGGTGGGAGACATCTGCAGAAACAAGGCGATGGCCCGATCCACCAGCAGCTCCAAGACGGAAGGGGATCCCGAAGCGGTACAGTCGGCCCGCACCTGCCCCTTCAGCTCCTGTGGCGAAATGGGACGGACGAGGGTGGCGTTGTGGTAGAAAAACTGCTCTCGCTTGAGCAATGCTTTCACCAAAGATGAGGTGGCAGGGATCTCTCCTTCCGTCTCCGGTGTTTCCTTTTGCAGGTGGGATTCTTCCAGCACAATCGCCAACACCGTCGGCAGCAGCAGTCCCCACGCGCAGAGCTGATTGCCCAGATCGTGCAGCTCTTGCAGCCGAGTGGGATCCACCAGGAGCACCAAGCAATCGACATGGCCGTCTTGTCTCCTGAGAGCCTCTAGGAAGGTAGCTTGATCCTGAAAACACTCGACAACAAAGCGTTCAGGGGGTAGCCAGTCCTCGCAAGCTAGGGGCTCTCCTGCTGGCGGCTCCCAATCCAGCAACAGGTTGATGCGCAGTGGATGGGTGTCAGGCAACAAGACAAAGGATGAAGATATATTTCCTATCTTAAATCTGACCGGGATCCGCGCTCACCGGCCAGAGGAAAAGAGCGGGAGAAAAACCTAAACTAGGGGTGAGTGAGCTGCTGCCGAGATCCCTATGGTGCCCCTGATCATCGACTGTGACCCTGGCCAAGACGATGCGGTGGCTCTGCTGCTGGCTATGGCGTCGCCAGAAGAGCTGCAATTGCTGGGCATTACCACGGTGGCCGGCAATGTCTCCTTGGACAAAACCAGCCGCAATGCTCGACAGATCTGTGAATTGGCCGGTCAGCCGCAGATGGGGGTGTATGCCGGCTGCCCCCGACCTCTCTTGCGCCCTCTGGAAACCGCCGAGCAGGTGCATGGCAAAACCGGGATCGACGGAGCGGATCTGCCGGAGCCCCAGATGCCTTTGGGATCCCAGCATGCGGTGGAGTATCTGATTGAAACCCTGATGGCTGCCCCTGAGCCGGTTACCTTGGCTTTGCTGGGCCCGATGACCAACTTGGCAGTGGCCCTGGTGCAGCAGCCTCGGATTGTGGAGCGCATCCAGCGGCTGGTGTTTATGGGGGGATCCGCCTTTGAGGGGAATGTTACCCCGGCAGCCGAGTTCAACATCCTCACCGATCCCCACGCCGCCCAGATCGTGCTCAGCGCCGGGATCCCGGAGGTGGTGATGCTGGGCTTGCACGTCACCCAACAGGTCCTCAGCACGCCGGAGCGGATTGAGCGCATCCGCGCCCTGGGCACCCGCGTTGGGCAGACGGTGGCCAATATGCTCACCTTTTACGGTAAGGTCGACGTAGAACGCTACGGGCTACCGGGAGGGCCATTGCATGACCCTTGTGTGATTGCCTATCTGTTACAGCCGCAGTTGTTCGAGCTCAAGCCCTGCTACGTCGAGGTGGAAACGGCTAGCCCCTTGAACCTGGGCCGGACGGTGGTGGATCGCTGGGGATCCAGTGGTCGCCTCGCCAATGTTCAGGTGGCTTTTGGGGTGGATGCCCAGGGGTTTTACCACCTGCTCACCGAGCGCCTGGGCCGTTACCAATAATTCCGATAGTCCTTGATAGTTCTGATCCTTAATCCTTGAGGCCAGATCTGAGGTGGAGAATCCCAGCGCCGTCCAACGTGCCAAGCTGGAGTGGGTGAACCTGCCCACCGCCATCACCCTGCTGCGGTTGGGAGGGATCCCTTTTGTTTTGCTGGGCCTGAGCCTGCGATCCCCACTGGGGGAGAGGTTGGCCCTCTGGGCGTTCCTGTTGGCGGCGGCAACCGATTGGCTGGATGGCCATTTGGCCCGCCGTTATGGGCTGGTAACGGATATGGGCAAGTTTTTGGATCCTCTGGTGGATAAGCTGCTGGTGTTGGCGCCGCTGCTGGGCCTGCTGGAACTGGGGCGGATCCCCGCTTGGGGCGTGTTTTTGCTGGTGGGGCGGGAGCTGGCCATCGCCAGCTGGCGGGTCAACCAAAGCCAAATCCGCGGTGCCAATTTCTGGGGCAAAGCCAAGACGGTAACCCAAATCCTGGCCATTGCTTTGCTGATTTTGGGGTGGCCGGGAGGGATCCCTTGTTTTTGGGTGGCGGTGGTTCTCACCCTGATCTCGGGCCTGACCTACCTGCACACCGATCATCCCCATCATGCGCAGTCACCCGGCAGGCCATAGCCCTTGTCAGATCCCCCCGCCCCTCGCCGACAGAGGAGCATGACTCTAGTCAATAATAAGCTCAACTATACTGAAAATAATGTATAATATGTTCAGTGCGGATTACTACCAGTTGATCTTTCTGTTTACTTTCGAGTCTGCCAACATGGTAGCCAAAGCAAAGCAGAAAATTGGTAGTAAGACGACACGGAAACTGCGCTTTGGGTATTCTACTCAAAGCTTTGCGGGATACCGCCATTCTGTTTGGAAACAAACAGAATGCTATCGCTGCATAGTTGAACAGTGATGTTCAGCAGTGTTCAGCGTAAATGTATCAGACACCCCACCTGAGCAGCGCATCCTCGGCCTAGATCCAGGTCTGGGAACCATGGGGTTTGGTTGCATTCTGGCGGGATCTGCGGGGTTGAAACCTGTGGATTATGGGGTGATCAGCACCCCCAGCCAACACTCGATGCCGGAGCGGCTGCAAACGCTGCACGAGGATTTGAGCCAGTTGCTGCGCCAACTGCGCCCGCATCAGGTGGGGCTGGAAAAACTTTTTTTCTACAAAATGGGCAATACCATTGCCATCGCCCAAGCCCGTGGCGTGATCCTGCTCACCTTGGCCCAGCATCATCTGTTGCCGGTGGAGTTTACGCCCGCCCAAGTCAAGCAAAGTTTGACAGGCTACGGACGCGCCGACAAGCAGGCTGTACAAGCTGCCGTGGCCCGGGAACTCAACCTGCCCAGCTTGCCCCGCCCGGATGATGCCGCCGATGCCTTGGCGATTGCCATCACAGTCTGGCACCACCGCTTCTCTTGAGGGATCCCCTCCCTGTCAATCCCCTACCTTTAGCAGAGATAAATTAGCAGAGATAAAGATTGGCCAATAAAGATGGGCTAGACTCAGTACAGCGAGAAGCACAAGCCCTATGCCTTCTTCTTCCGTGGATGTTCGCGAGCTACCGCTGTTTCCCTTGCCGGAGGTGGTGCTGTTTCCGGGCCGACCTCTGCCGCTGCACATTTTCGAGTACCGCTACCGCATGATGATCAACACCATTCTGGAGACGGATCGCCGCTTTGGGGTGCTGATGTTCAATCCCCAGACGGGATCCCCGGTGCGGGTGGGCTGTTGTGCTGAGGTGTTGCAGGTGCAGCGATTGCCGGATGACCGCATGGACATTTTGACCTTGGGGCAGCAGCGCTTCCGCGTCTTGGATTACGTGCGGGAAAAACCCTTCCGGGTGGGGCTGGTGGAATGGATTGAGGATGAGCCGACCACCCCTTCCGATGACCTGCAGAGCTGGGTGCGCCAGGTTACCACTCTCCTTCAAGATGTGGTGCGTCTCTCGGGCAAGCTAATGGAGCGGGATGCACAGTTGCCGGAGCAGCTCCCCACCACCCCCATAGAACTGTCCTACTGGGTGGCTAGCCACTTCCATGGGGCCCCCCAAGAGCAGCAAGCTCTGCTGGAAATGGTCAGTACCGAAAGGCGGCTGCGCCGAGAAGCCGAAATTCTCGAGTCCACCCGCAAGCACTTGGCCGCCCGCACGGCCCTCAAGGATCTGTTCACGGAAATTTCCTGAGGTTCCTGTCAGTTGGTCAGGTCTGCTCCCATCTGTTCTGGTGGCTCTTGTGGACCTTTCCAGAGAGTGCCCTTTGCCTTTCTCGACCAGGCAGAGCAGAATGCTTCCCCCGGAAAGGTTGGGTATTTCTTGAGGATCCCTTCCCCGTTTTTCATGGCCTACGCTCGCCGCTACTTGCGCTTTCCCTCTCAGATCTTGGGCCGGGAAATGGAGATGCTCCACTTTGGGCATCACGGCTACCCGCTGATCTGTCTGCCCACCAGCAACGGGCGTTTTTTTGACGTGGAAGATCGCGGCATCATCGCCAGCCTCAGCCATCATCTGGAGCAGGGCTATTTGCAGGCTTTTTGCGTGGAAACCCTGGATTGGGAGACTTTGTTCAACCGCCAGCTGGACTTGCCCCAACGGCGGGATCGTTGGCTGTTGCTGGAGCAGCACTGGGTAGAAGAGCTGATCCCCTACGCCAAGGCCGAGGCGCAAAATGAGTTTCTGGTGGTGGCTGGGTTTTCCCTGGGAGCTACCCATGCTGTCAACCTCACCTGTCGGCATCCCGGCCTAGTGCGCCGTTGTTTGGCTCTGGGGGGGCCCTACGATGTGGCCGCTCTCGGCTCTGTCACCGGCTGGGATCCCCAACGGGCAGAGCAGGAGCTGTATTTCATCAACCCGCTGGCCTATATGTCCAACATGAGCCGGCAACTCTGGGATCACTTGGGCGGGCGCAACACCGAGCTGAAGCTGCTCACCGCTCGCCACGACCACTGCCTCAGCGACAACCTGCGTCTGGCGGAAGTGCTCAGCCGCAACGACATCCCCCATCAACTGGAGGTATGGGAGGGGAATCACGATTGGCCCACTTGGCAAGCGCAAATCCGCGCCTTCGCGTAGGATCCCTTGCAGGGAATAGCTTTTGAGAGAGCTTTGATGATTGAAGACTATTGGGTTGGCAGCCTGCACTTCAGCGAGCCTTTTGGGGACGATACTCTGGCCCGCCTCAACGCACTTCCCCCTATTCAAGCTCGCAACGGCCAAACTTACAAGATCCGGGCCGAACATGTCACCATTCACGAGGTGAACCTGGATTACCGCACCAAGTATCGCCTGATCCTGGATCGTTTCAGCTACCTTTACCCCCAAGCCATCGGCCTGTTCATGGGCTTTGCCTTTCGGGGGGTTTACCTCATCAACAACCCCTTTAGCTTTTATTACTACCTGCGCAACAAAGATGCTGCCTACATGGTGGTCAAAGAGCTGGGGATCTCCATCCCCAAAACTTACATTCTGCCCCCTAAAGAAGCCCCCGCATTGAAAGCAGAGGACTTTAAGTATCACAAGTTTTTCGATTGGCAGGGGATGGCGGAAGATCTGGGCTGGCCAATTGTGATTAAGCCGGCGGAGGGGCGAGAGGCCATTGGAGTAGAAATAGCCCACAACATGGAGCAGCTCCTCTATTTTTACGACCGCTCTGGATCTCAGGTGATGATGATCCAAGAGAAGGTCAAAACCCCTTACCCTTGGCAGATTCGCGCCCTCTGCATTGGCCGAAAGATCATTCCGATCAAGTATATCTTTCGCAAGTTCGATGCCAGCGAATATCTGTTTGATCCAGAATTTCTCACGCCGGAAATGGGCCAGAAAGTCATCAATACCTGTCGGATTATCAATCGAGTTTTGGGCTATGAAATGAACTCGGTGGAGCTATTCATCGACGAGCAGGGAGAGCTGCAGGCCATCGACTTTAACAATCCGGTGCCCGATGGGCGGCTCAAGGCTTTGGGAGAGATCTTCTACAACGATTACCAGCAGGCCCTTTGCGATTTGGTCTTGGACATCGTGCGGGAACAGCGTCCTTTCGACTTCCTGCCCCCAGATATCAACCGCTTTGCCCACATTGCCCGACGGGCCGATCTCACCCGCGAGCAGAAGTTTCAGATGGCTTTGGAATTGGCCAACCGTTACTACGAGCCCAGGGATCCCGATTAAAATCAAACCAGAACCCACAAGTGTGGTTTTCCGCTGGGGAAGTTGTGGACGGGCAAAGGAGCAGCAGCGTGGTTTCCGACCCCGCTTCAGGGTGGTCCATAATCAAGCAGGCGCAGGGATCCTGCCAGGTGCTGCATTTGGCGGCGGGGGATCCCCTCTTGAGTCGACAAGAGCATTGGGGGCCTTTTCCCAGCCAAGCTGAGGCGATTGGGCGGCGGGTTGGTCTGATCCAGGCAGGCAAATGTCAACCGGCTTGAAATGGCGCTGGTGCCACGATATTCGCGAGATCCCAGCAGGGGCCTGGCACGCCTTGCAAACGGAGCGCACCTCTCCTTTTTTGGAATACGAATGGTTGCACAGCCTAGAGAGCTCAGGTTGTGCCAGCCGCAGGACAGGGTGGCTGCCCTGTCACTTGTTGGTGGAGGCGGACGGCCAGTTGGTTGCTGCTGCCCCCTTGTATTTGAAAAGCCACAGCCAGGGGGAGTTTGTCTTTGACCAAGAATGGGCTGCAGTTGCCGGCCAATTGGGGGAACGCTACTACCCGAAGTTAATCGGCATGGCCCCCTTCACCCCGGCCACGGGCTATCGCATCCTCGTCCATCCCGAGTATTCGGAAGCAGAGGTGTGGTCGTTGATGCTGGCAGCCATTGACCGGTTTTGCCAAGAGAAGGATATTTCGGTGTTTAGCTTGCTTTATGTAGATCTGGACTGGCGGACTCAATTGGAGTCGGATGGATTTACGCCCCGGATCACCCACAACTACCAGTGGCACAACCCCGGCTACCGCTCTTACGAAGACTTTTTGAGCCAGTTCAATGCCAACCAGCGGCGCAACATCAAGCGAGAGCGGGCTGCAATGGAAAAAAGCGGCCTAGAACTCAAGATTTACACAGGAGAGGAGATCACGCCCCGCCTGTTGTCTCTCATGTACGACTTTTACAGCAACACCTGCGCCCAATTTTGGAACTGGAGCAAATATCTCAATCGCCGCTTTTTCGAGTCTCTCTATCCCGACTATCGGGAGCGAGTTGTGCTGGTGGCCGGGGAACGGAATGCAGAAATTGTGGGGATGTCTTTTTGTATTCGTAAGGGAGATCGCCTGTTCGGGCGCTACTGGGGTTGTCGGGAGGAGGTGAAGTTTTTGCACTTTAACGTTTGCTACTACGAGCCCATTGCCCTCGCCATCCGAGAAGGGATCCGCAACTTTGATCCCGGCGCAGGGGGATCCCATAAGATTCGACGGGGATTTCCGGCCACGCCTGTGTACAGCTACCACCGCTTCTACAGCCGAAGGCTACAACAGGTTTTGGTGCCCTACCTAAACCGGGTTAACCCTCTCATGTTGGCCGAGCTGGAGAACGTGAATCAAAACGAGGTTCCTTTTCGAGAAGATGTTTTGCCTTCTCTATCTGCTTTGACCAAGGAGTGAACCACTTCATTGGATGGGGTTTTCAATCCCGTAAGCAGTTGGCGGCTGACATGCTTTTTGCCTTGCTACAGCTTTTTCCGGCAATGCTGACTCCAGCCAACACGACCTGACCTATGGTTATAGTTATTTCGAATTTCGGCGAAACAGCCTAATGGAACATCCGATCCCTTCCGGCCTTCCTGATCCCGTTAAACCTGGGGATCTCTTGGCGTTGGAGGTCACGGCCCTGACCCCCCAGGGAGATGGCATTGCCCACACGGTAGGACTTGGACAAGGGCGAGTGGTGTTTGTGTCCCAGGCGGTGCCCGGGGATCAGGTGGTGGCCCAAATAACCGAGATCAAGCGCAACTACTTGGTCGGGCGAATTCGGTCGCTGATTTCTCCCTCTCCCCAACGGGTGCGACCAGCCTGCATTGTGGCGGACAAATGTGGTGGCTGCCAATGGCAACATGTCAGCTATGCCCAGCAATTGGCCACCAAGCAGCAAATCCTCAGGGATGCACTGGAGCGGATTGGCGGTCTGACTCTGCCGCAGCCTGTCCCCATTTTGGGATCCCGGCAGCCGCTGCGCTATCGCAACAAGGTCACCTACCCCATGGCCAAACCGGAGGGCCAGCCCTTGCGCATGGGCTACTACCAACGGGGCAGCCACCGCCTGGTGAACCTCAACCAATGCCCCGTGCAAGACGAGCGGCTGGATGTGTTCCTGAGGGAAATCAAGCGGGATCTCCAAGAAACGGGCTGGAGTGTCTACGACGAAAGTCGTCACCAAGGTCATCTCCGCCACTTGGGTTTGCGCATCGGTCGCCGTACCCGCGAGGTGCTCCTGACCTTGGTCAGTTGCAGTCGTCGCCTGCCCCATCTGGAAAGCTGGGCCGAACGCTGGATGCAGCGCTACCCTGACCTGGTGGGGGTCTGTCTCAATCTCAACTCGGCCCGCACCAATGCCATCTTCGGCCCGGAGACTGAGGTGATTGCCGGTCGGGGGTCTTTGCGGGAGGAATTTGCCGGTTTTTCCCTCTGGATCGACAGCACCTCTTTCTTCCAGGTCAACACAGAGCAAGCAGAAGCCTTTTTTACCTGGATAGCCGACCAACTGAACCTGCGGGGAGAGGAAACCATCCTGGATGCCTACTGTGGCATCGGCACCTTAACCTTGCTGCTGGCGCAACGGGCGAAACGGGCGATGGGGGTGGAAGCTTTGCCGGAAGCGGTCGCCCAAGCCCGCTACAATGCCCAGTTCAACGGTATCGCCTCAGCCCAATTTTTCCAGGGCACGGTGGAACAGGTTTTGCCGACCCTGCCCCCTGCCGACATTGTGGTGCTGGATCCGCCGCGGCGCGGCTGCGACCGCCAAGTGCTCGAGACCCTAAAGCTGCGACGACCACCACGCATCGTCTACATTAGCTGTCACCCTGCCACTTTGGCGCGAGACTTGCAGATCCTACTGGCAGAGGGATCCTATCGCCTTACCCAATGGCGGGCGGCTGACTTCTTTCCCCAAACCGGGCATGTGGAGGGGGTGGCCTTTTTGGAGCGAGTTTGAAGAGTACGCACCCTGACCAAAAGGCGCGGCAAGCCCCGTCCTTCAGGGCGGGGAAGGATAGCGCCGACCGTAGCCGACGCCCTTTAAAAACGCAGTGTCGGCCATGTGAATATCGTTGTCATCACGCATAGGCCAAGAATACGATTGAGCGGTGCAACGACTTCAAGCCTTCAAGTACGAATTGCTGCCCAAC
>NZ_JBSSAH010000030.1:0-37984 GCF_054058415.1 Thermostichus sp. MS-CIW-38
TGACCCAGTTCAACGCCTGCACAAAGGCATCCATTGTCGCATCCAACTTTGCGGCTTGCGACTGGGACACCTTGAGCTTGCAGGATACGGTCAGGACTTGGGTCATGGTTCTATTGTGACTTCCGCATTCCTCCCGACACTGACCCTACGGGTACAGTGCGGGGCTCCTGCGATTTCTAGCTGACAGATGGGCGATCAGCCGATCCACCAACCGCGAGAGGGTTGCCTGTTCTTCTGGGCTGAGACAGCCGTAGGTTTGCTCCCGCAACTGCCAAATCAGAGGGGGTAAAACGTCTTTCAGCTCCTCCCCTGCAGGTGTGAGGTAGACCCGCCAAATCCGCCGATCCTCAGGATCTCGCTGCCGCCGGATCAGCTCCCGTTTTTCCATGCCATCCAACACCCCGGTCATGGTGCCCCCCAACTGCTGCAAGCGCTCACAAATAGTGGAAGTAGGGATCCCGTCTTCTTCCCAAAGGCAGCAGAGCACCACCCAATGGGAGATGGTCAGGCCAAAAGGCTCCAAATGAGACTGCAACTTCCGCCGCACCAATTGAGACAACAGCCGAATGCGGTAGCCCAGGGAGTTGGGGGCGAGAATGTCATGCCACCGTTCCAGGAAAGCCTGCTTTTCCGATTGAACCATCTCCCCGGTTTGACTGTTTCCCATCGGCGGCCTGGAATGCTCGGAATCTAAATCGCCCTATTTTATCTTTTACTGAGGAGAAGGAGAGAAGGAGCTTACGGTTTGCCGAGAAGGTTGTGTGATCTGCAGTACGGCCTAGCCCTTGCACAGCCAACAGACGATCTGCGGCCATTACAGTTGCAAAAGATATCCATAAAGATATCCATCAGGCCATACAACATTTTTTGGCTACCCATCAGCTAGAAATTGCAGGAGCCCCGCACTGTACCCGTAGGGTCGGTGTCGGGAGGAATGCTATGATAATACTGCGGACACCAGAAACGGTTGTTTAAGGCACTGGTAACGGTCGATTGGGGGTGCTGTAAACCACCCCAGAGGCTCGTGGTTGGCTTGCTAACTGCAGGGCTACTAAAAGCCCGCTCCGTACCGCCTAGCGGTTGGTGTCGGGTAGTTTACGTCACAGCCGACTGGGATCCCTGACAAGCAAAAGATGGGCTTGCCTTGGCCGGAGTCGATAACGCTGGAAAAGGCTGGCACAGAGATTTGCCAAGGCAGTTCGGATGGCACTAGAGTAGCGTCAAGTCTTTTGCCAGCCCGTTGTCCTTTGCAAGTGTCTTTGTGAGGTCATCATGCCGCTTATCCCACAGGGGTTGCGCCCCCATCGTCGTCTCCTCTGGGCAGGGATCCCGTTAGCTGGTGCTTTGGCCTTGGGGGCCTGCTGGAGCAACCCCACAGGTGCTGAAGTCGAGTCTCCCACATTGACTCAGAATCCCTTCCCCCCCATCCCCACTCCACCGCCGCCGCTGCCTTCCCCAAGTGGGACTCCGGGCCTTCCCCCTTGGTGGCCCCGCGCCCAATCGCCGCAGTGGGAAGATTCTCCTTACGCTTCGGTCTTGTCCGGCTTTTTGCAAGGATTGGCGGCCCAAGGGGGAGCGCTCTCTCAACAGGGGATCCTGCTCTGGACGCCGGAAGGGGAGCTGTTGGCGGAGCATGGGCTGGATCGACCTTTGCCGGTGGGAGCCTTGGATCAGTTGGCCATCAGCTTGATGGCCCTGGAGACTTGGGGTTACGAGCATCGCTTTGAGACCCGCTTCTACACCACAGGCCATCGGTTGGGCCATCGCTTGACGGGAGATTTGATCCTGGTGGGTGGCGGGGATCCCTATTTCACGGAAGCGAATGTGGCAGAGCTGGCCCGCCATTTGCATAGCCTCAACATTCGCCAGATCGACGGGGATGTGAAGGTGTTGCCCCCCTTCCGTTTGCTGGGCCAACCCGATCCTTTGGGCGGCGCTCAGCGTTTGGCAGAACTCCTCAGCAATACTCAACAACCCCATCCGGTTGTCATTCGCGGCTCGGTGTCAGTCCTAACAGCCCTCCCCGCGGACGCCCACTGCCTGGCCAGCTACACCTCGCTACGGCTGGGATCCCTGTTGCAGATCCTCAATGGCAGCAACGACCGAGCCATGGCAGAAGCCCTGTTGGCGGAACTGGGGGGCGAAACAGCCCTGCTGGAGTACCTGCGGCAGCGGTTGGCGGCTCAGCCCATTTCCCGCCTGGATTCCCAAATGGCCCCCGCCGAGCAAGACATTCGCCTGGGGCAAAGAGGGCGAGCGCTGTACCTTTCCCCCCGCGCCCTAGCTCATCTCTGGGAACACCTGGTAGATTTCACAGATGGGGATCCGACTCGGATCTTGCCCAGAGCGGGCAGTGGCCACAGCACCCTGCGGGCGCGCACCTTGCCCCCAGGCACGGCTGCTCAGGTGGGATCCGCTGCGGATCGGCTGATGACGATGGGGCAGCTGCCGAATGGCATCCACTTTGTCCTGCTCAACCAAGGTCCTGACCTGGGCATTTTGCACCAGCAACAGGATCAGTTTCTGCAGGATGTGGTGGCCATTTCTGAGCCTCTCCGCCGCTAATGCTGACCTCAATTCGAACTTAATTTGAGATACAGCTCTCCCCCCACTTTCCCCATAGGAGGCGGAAGCTCAAGACCCCAGAGCCCCACAGGTTAGGAACAGGGTCAATTCATTTAAGAATGAGACGGCCCTGCAGCTAAGAAGGCATGGAGGTAGACCTCAGGAGGAAGCTTAGACCTGAGAGAGAGTCATAGGGTATGTCCAGGAAGGGAGCAGTTGCACGGATGAACAAGGTTAGTCGTGCAACAGTTTATCGCTGGCTGAACCGAGAAGACTTGAGGCCGACAAAAGTCAAGACCCGCAAGCGTAAGATAGACTCGGCTGCCCTGCAGCAAGACGGAGACCAGTACCCAGAAGCTCGACTGAAGGATAGAGCCCGGTCTGGCGTCCAACCCATCCTGCCAGCGGGACGGAGTCCTCGCGCTATTGACTGTGCTCTTGAGAATGAGAAGGTGAAAGTAGCACAAAAAAAGAGTTATGGTCATTTCAATTAAACCAGGAGACTGCGCCCACACCTAAAACTTTGAATGCACGGGGCCATAGGGCTTTTCTCAATGGCCCAGGCAATGGCTCAGGCGTCTCACCCTAACCTGAAATGACTACCCGAAATGACCATAAGTACCTGTTTTTCTCCGACAATTGACTTTTGCTGCTGATGCAAACTCTTTGGCAGACCATCGCCCAGCACCTTTCAGAAGCAACAGGGGATCCCATCCAGCCCCTACAGTATCGTTCTGTGGGCGGAGGCAGCATCAACGCCACCTATCGGTTTTCCTGCGCTTCCCAAAGCCCTCTTGCAGAAGGGGTAAAAGACTACTTCGTCAAATTGGCCCGTGGGGGAGAAAGGGCGCTGGAGATGTTTGCAGCGGAAGCTGCGGGCTTGCAAACCCTAGCGGCTGCCCAGGCCATTCGCGTGCCCCAGCCCATCATCTGGGGATCCGTAGGAGAGCAGGCTTACTTGGTGCTGGAATACCTGGAGCTAACCTCGCCCCGTCCGCACACTGCGGGTTTGTTGGGATCCCAGTTGGCCCAGTTGCACCGCACCCTATCCCCCAACGGCAGCTACGGTTGGGAGCGCGACAACACCATCGGCTCTACGCCTCAGATCAACAGTTGGCGGCAGAATTGGCCGGATTTTTATCGGGAACAGCGGCTGCTCTACCAGGTGAAATTGGCTTGCCAACAGGGGTATCGCGGCACGTGGGTGGCCCAAGCCGAACGGGTAATGGCGGAGCTGGAAGCCTTTTTTCAGGACTACAGGCCAGAACCCGCTCTGTTGCATGGAGATCTGTGGGGCGGCAACTACGGGGCCTTGGCCGATGGATCCCCAGTGATTTTCGATCCGGCCACCTACTACGGGGATCGAGAGACGGATCTGGCGATGACAGAATTGTTTGGGGGCTTTCCAGCCGAGTTCTATCGGGCTTATCAGCAGGCCTACCCCTTGGACGAGGGGTATCCCCACCGCAAGCCCCTCTACCAGCTCTACCACTGGCTCAACCATCTCAACCTGTTTGGAGAGGGCTACCTAGGCTCGGTGCAGCGGGCTTTGCAGCAGTGTTTGCAATTTCTTGGATAAATCGTATGGTTGTTCAGGTTAAGATGAGACGCCTGGGCTACTGATCGCGCCAGCAGGACGGAGTCCTTGAAAAACCTTCTAACCCCCTGCATTATTGCTCCGCAACGCTATTGCTATGCCTACGGCACCCTGACGGGAACCGCAACGCTGACGCGAAGACGCGACCAACGGTTTAGGTGTGGGCACAGTGTTCTGAGTTTGAGTGGAAATGACGATATGTCCATTCCCAAGCCGTTCGCGCCAGTGGGACAGAGTCCTTGGGGGGTAGCTCCCTCTGGGAGAGAAGCTGGGGGTGAGGGGGATCTGTCTCGAAGTAAACTGATCTGAAACGGCTAGGGGGTCTTCTCCGGCGAGGATTCCCCTGCCATGACCACAGCCCCCATGTCCCCCAACAGGCGCGACTGGTTGCGCAATACTCCCAGCAAATTGAGCCGGCTGGCCCGTCGCACAGGATCCGGATCCATCACCAAAACGGCTTCAAAAAACTGAGCTACCTGAGGGGCTGCTGCTTGCAGAGCTTCCACCAAGGGGACAAAGTCTCCCTGAAGGGCTGGCTCCACCCCCAGGCGATAGACCTTCTGGCAAGCCTCGTACAACTCCCTTTCTGCCGCCTCCTGCAACTGACCGGGATCCACGGCGGCTGCCGGATCCACCACGGCGTAGTCCAAGTCCCCTTGGGCTGCCAGGCGGGCGCAGCGATTGAGGGTGGGATAGAGATCCGCCAATTCCCCGGTGGCCCGCAGGTGTTGCAGGTACTCCGCCCGCAGCAAAGTCAAGGGCAGGTTGCCCAGGGCCCGCATGGTGAGCTCGGCCTTCTGGGGATCCTCCGCTTTGACCGACTCGGGATCCCCCACCACAGCCCTGACCAAGTCGTAATCAATCCGTTTTTCCTCCTGCAAAAGGGTCTGTATCCGTTGGGCCAAAAACTCCTGCAAGGCTCGCAAGGTGTGGACATCTCCCAAGGCCTGCGGCCCGCCAGCGCGAACGGCATAGTCCTGCACCACACTCTGCAACAGGGAGTTAAAGTCAAAAGTCCAGCCGGCATCCCAGGCAACCAGCACCAGGCTGTTGGCGGCCCGCCGCAGGGCAAAGCGATCCGAGGAGCCGGTGGGGATCCGCCCCAAGTGAAACATGCCCACCAAGGTATCCAGGCGATCTGCCCAGCCCACCACCCGCCCGGTCAAGGAATTGGGCAAAGCGTCCCCCGCTCCCAAAGGCCAGTAGTGTTGCTCAATCCCCTCGGCCACCGCCTCCGGTTCCCCATCCTGCCGAGCGTAGTCGGCCCCCATGATCCCCTGCAGCTCCGGGAACTCGTACACCATTTGGGTAACCAGATCCGCCTTGCACAGGTAAGCCGTGCGATCCACCAGCGCCTGCTCCTGGGGATCCAAGTTCAGGGCAGCGGCAATGAGGCGGCTGATGTGGCGGATGCGCTCCACCTTGTCCCGCATGGAGCCCAGCCCTTCGGCAAAAGTAACCGCCTGCAGGCGTTCCACCCGCTGCGCCAAGGGGATCCGCCGATCCTCCTCGTAGAAAAAGCGGGCATCCGCCAGGCGCGCCCGCACCACACGGCTGTTGCCTGCCCCGATCCGCTCCGATTGCCGGGGGTCGCCGTTGGAGATGGTGATGAAATAGGGCAGCAATTTTCTGGGATCCCGGCCATCCCGTACTGGGAAGTAGCGCTGGTGGATAATCATCACCGTCTCGATCACCGCAGGGGGCAAGCGCAAAAACTCTGGCTCAAAGCGCCCCAAAACCGCCGTCGGCCACTCCACCAAGTGCACCACCTCCCGCAGCAAAGGAGCAGGGATCTGGGCTTCCCCATTCACTTGCCTGGCCAGCTTGGTCACCTCAGCCTGAATGTATGCCTCTCGCGCTGTTGGATCGGGGCTGACCCCCGCCTCTTGCATTTGCTGAACGTAGCTCTCGGCCCGCTCCAGGACAACCTGCTGGGATCCCAAAACGCGGTGCCCCCGGCTCACCCGCCCCGCCACCAAGCCCGGCATGGAATTGTCCTCGTGGGTCGGCAGCAGCAAAGGCAGCACCTGATCATCCCAAAGGGAGACCAGCCAGCGGATGGGGCGCGGAAACTTCAGATCCCCGCAGGCCCAGCGCATCAGCCGTTCACCACTCAAGTTGGTAATCCAGGCGGGTGCCAGTTCCTGGAGCACGGCTGCCGTCGGTCGGCCCCGCACCCGCTGCACCGCAAACACAAAGGATCCCTTGCCCACTTGCCGGATTTCCAGGCTGCCGGGATCCACCCCTTGTTTTTGGGCAAATTTTTCCCCGGCAGGAGTGAGCTGGCCATCTTGGTAGGCGACCTGAACCGGCGGCCCCTTCACCTCCAAAGTGCGATCCGGCTGCTGGGTGGGCAACCCCTGCAACAAAACCGCCAGGCGGCGCGGCGTACCGAAAAGCTGCATCTGCTCCGCTTGCAAATGGGCCTCCGCCAAAGAGGCCGGGATCCCGGTTCGCCACTGCTCTAGGGCCGAATCCACAAAACTGGCTGGGAGCTCTTCACAGCCGACTTCTAGCAAATAGGCAACCATACTCCTGTGCTCCGCAGGGTACCATCCCCACTTCCTCAATCAACATAGTCTATGGCTCTGGGCCTCCCTTCTGGCTCACGACTGCTCCGAACCTGGGGTATCCCAGTTTACCAGGGGAGCCGGGGCGTCGTTGAGACAAGAGCTCCAGTCCGCCAGACAACACCCCAATGCCATCCCTGTCAAGTGGGCTCTGCGGCCGCCAGAACCCCATCTCCTTGGCGCAAGGGATAGGCCGAGTCCCGTGGCAAATGCACCACGATGATGGGAAGGCTGGGTCGGTTGCGGGCGATGGTCTCCGGCTCTCGGCCCAGACGCGACCGGTTGCCGGTTTCGCTGGGAACCAATACCAACACATCTCCTGGCTGCAGCGCTTTGAAGGCTTCCGCCACCACCCCCCCCTGCACCCGCTGAACCGGCAAGTGGGCATAGCTTTCTGCCGGCAAGGCTGGGGAGCTTTTCCGCCCAGGTCGGGTTTGCACCAGCAGGATCTGCAAACCCGCTTTCAATTCGCCGGCCAGCGTTTGCGCCAGCCCAATGGTCTGCTGCAGGGATCCGGGAGAGACCTCCAGCTCCGGTGCAACCAAGAGGATGCGGCGCGCCGTCTCGATGGGTACCGGAAACCGCGTAATCAAGACTGGGATCCCCACCTGCCGCACCACCGCGTCAATGATGCTGCCGAAAAAGTTCTCCGCATAGGTGGAGTAGCCCTTCCAGCCCAGGATCACCAAGGTTGCCTGCCGTTCCGCCGCCGAGCGAATGATCCCTTTTTCCACCGAGTCATCCACCCGCCGAATCGGCTCCACTCGGGTCACGGCGCTGTGGGCCAGAGCTTCTGCGAAAGTCAGCAACTGCTCCTGCCGGGCCAGGGCTGCCGGCGAGATCCCGGCGCGGTCAGACAAAACATGCAGCGGCAGCAGCGTTCCCCCATCTTTTTTGGCCAAAATCAAAGCCAACTGTAACAGGTTCCTCTCAGTATCCGGGTTGGCCACCGGCACCAAGACGCGAGCTCCCCAATCTGGCTTGGGCAATTCAGTGGACTCTGCCGCCACTTCGGTGGGCTGCATTTGCTCTCCCCAGCGGGCCACAATCCAAGGCGAGGCAACACAGGTCACCAGGATCATGGCAATGGTGCCGTTCACCGTCAGCTCATCCACCAACTCCACCTGAAAAGCCACCGTGATCGCCGCCAGAGTAGCCGCCGCCTGAGCCATCGACAGGCCGAACATAACCATAGCGCTGGCAAAGCGCCAGCCAAACAATTGGGCCGGGATCCAAGCGGCCAGAAACTTGCTCACCACCTCCGCTGCGATCATCACCCCTCCCACCAGCAGCGAGCGCGGCTCTCCCAAGAGAATGCCGGGATTGATCAGCATCCCCACCGAGATCAAGAAAAAAGGCACAAACAGGGTGTTGCCGATAAACTGGATCCGGTTCATCAGGGGGCTGAGCTGGGGGATGATGGGGGTAATGGCCGTCCCGGCCAGAAAGGCTCCCACCACCGGCTCAATGCCGATCAACCCCGCTCCGTAGGCCACCACAAACAAAGTGGCGATCACGAAAGTAAACTCTGCTCCCTCGTCGTGACCAAAGCGTTGAAAGAACCAACTGCCCAGCTTAGGCACCCCCCACAGGGTGGCAAACGTGTAGAGGGCAATGGAAGGGATCAACGTCAGCCAAAATTGCAGCGTCAGCTCCCCTTGGTGGGCGCGCACCACCACCGCCAACACCAATAACGCCAGGACATTCGTGATAAGGGTGGCCCCCAAAGTTGCCCTCACCGTCTGCAGGCGCATCAACCCCAGCTTCGAGATGATGGGCAGACCGATCAGGGTGTGAGAGGCAAAACAAGAGGCCACCAGCACCGCCGCCAGAAAGCCATACCCAATGGCCAACATGGCTGCTGTGCCGATGAGCATGGGCAACAGAAAGGTGAGCGCCCCGAAGATGGTGGCCTTCCCGGCATTGAGCTTCAAATCTTCCAGACTGGTCTCCAGCCCCGCCATGAACATGAGAAACAACAGCCCCACCGTGCCCAGCAGGATGATGGTCTCGTCCCGCCGCAAGATGCCCAAGCCGTAGGGCCCCACCACCAGCCCAGCCAAGATTAACCCGATGATCCCCGGCAGGCGCAGCCGCTCAAATAGCAAGGGAGCCACCAGCATGATGGTCAGGATGATCAAAAACACCAGCACCGGATTCTCAACAGGGCCGATCAGGGCTAGAGGGATCCCCGAAATTTGCAGCCAGTGAGCCAGCATAAATACCCGACAGACAGCTAATGAACAGACCCGGCAAAGCGCCCGCATGAGTCTATCAGATCCCTCCAGATCCAAGTAGCTCTCGATGCCCCACAGACTTTGTCCGGCCTTCAATTACTGGCAGGGCGTTTAATAAGTATTCGAAAGTAAGTACATCAGACACATTAAGACACATTAAGCAGTGAAAACAGCTTGGCAGTAGTGCCCAGAGAAAGGCGGGAGAAACCCCCGAGAAACACGCATTAGAATCAGAGGGTACATGCTCTTGGGCTGCCCATGAACCAGCTTGCTCCTGGAAAAGTGATCGGCCAGCGCTATCAACTGGTTCACAGCATTGCAGCAGGTGGCATGGGGCGGGTGTTCAAGGCTGTCGATACGCGCCTGTTCAACCGTCCGGTGGCGGTCAAGCTGTTGCACCAAAACTTAGCAGGCGATGACAACACCCGACGCCAGTTGCACAAACGTTTTCAGCAGGAAATTCGCATCAGCACGCTGCTGGGGGAGCACCCTGCCATTGTCAAGGTATTGGACTATGGCCTAGAGAACGACCAACCTTACCTGGTGATGGAATACCTGACGGGGCGCAGTTTGGGGGAGCTGATGCTCAAGCAGCCGGTGCTGCCGCCTCAACAGGTGGTGAGGATGGCCCGCCAAGTGTGTGCCGGTCTCTATTACGCCCACAACCTAGAGACCGAGCAGGATGGCCATCTCATCAAGGGGGTGATCCATCGCGACATCAAACCCAGCAACCTCTTCGTCCTAAAAGATGAAACCCTGGGGGAGACCGTCAAAATCTTGGATTTCGGCATTGCCAAGCTCCTCAGCGACGTTTCCCTTGCCCTCGGCACCCAGACCACCGGCTTTTTGGGTACGGTGCGCTATGCCTCTCCCGAACAGGTGCGCGGGGAAGCCTTGGATGCCCGCTCGGATATCTACTCGCTTGGCGTGGTGCTCTACCGCATGTTGACCGGGCAACACCCCCTCCAGCCGAAGAGCGATTCTTTCCCCGGCTGGTACGAGGCCCACAATTACCAGCAGCCCCAACCCTTCAATCGCGCAAATTTGCCCTATGAAATTCCGCTGCAGCTGGAACAGGTGGTGCTCTCCTGTCTGGCCAAAGATCCCGACCAGCGGCCCCAAGATATGAAGGTTCTCAGCGCCCAATTGGAGGGATCCCTGCACTCCCAGAGCGCTGCCAGCTCTTCCCTCGCGCCCCCCCCAGCCGCACCCATCTTCTCCGAGCGCACCCTGGCGGCGGTGGATGCAGGGCAGTCGGGCACACACCTGCTCAGTACCCAGGCAGAGCCCGAGGCCAAGCTGTTTCCCCTCTGGGCTGGGATAGCCCTTTTTGTTGTCATTGCGGGGAGCACCTTCTGGGGCCTGCGTCTGCTGTTGGATCCGGGCCCAGGCAGGGAAAAACTGCCTGCTGTCTCTGAACGACCTGATACCCATCGCGTCGGCGGCTCCGAGCGGGATCCCTCAGCAACTCCTGAACCTCTGCTGGACTGGCTGCCGCGGGATCCGGAGGGCAAACCGGTGTTTGAGGATGATCCCGCCCCCGATCCGGGAATCGGTGAGTCCGCAAGCGAGCCCACACCCAGGCCAGCAGCAACTCCAGAGGCAGTGTCCTCTACCCCTCAGCCCCCTGCTCCAACTCAGCAGGTGTCACCTCCTCCTCCAGCCCCTGCTGTGCCTCCACCCCGACCGGTTGCAGTGCCCACACCCCCTCCCCCTGCTCCACCTTCTCCAGCCCCTGTCCCGGCCAAGCCTCTCCCCCCGCCGCCCATCAACCAACCCCTGTTCCCCCAGATGAACCGGGTTGCTCCAACTCCTGCTCCCCCTGCAGCACCCCCAACCCAACCCCCTACCCCCGGCTTTCTGGAGCGGTTGCGCGAGGAGCGAGAACGCTTGGGGAAAGACTAGGCGCAAAAAAGGGATCCCCAAGGATCCCTTCGCAAAAAGCTACGCGAGGCTAGTCCTCGATGGGATCCCCCGTCAAGGGATCCCAGAACAGGTAGAGTCAGGCGGCAGCCAGCCGGGCATTGGCGGCATCCCAGTTCACCAGGTGCTCCAGGTAGGCGCTGATGAAGTCAGGCCGCCGGTTTTGGTAATCCAGGTAGTAGGCGTGCTCCCACACATCCAAGGTGAGCAGGGGCGTTTGGCCGTGAACCAGCGGATTTTCGGCATTGGGGGTTTTGGTAACCTTCAGCGTGCCATCCTCCAGCACCAGCCAGGCCCAACCGCTGCCAAATTGGGTGGCGGCTGCCGTCTTGAAGGCTTCTGCAAACTTGTCATAGCCGCCAAAGTCGGCGTTGATCTTGTCGGCAATAGGCCCGGTAGGCGCACCTCCCCCGCCCGGCTTCATGGATTCCCAGAAAAAGGTGTGGTTCCAAACTTGGGCAGCATTGTTGAAGATACCCGCTTTGTTGGGATCCCCAAAGGTGGCCTTGATGATTTCTTCCAGAGACTTGTTGGCCAGATCGGTGCCCTCGATGAGCTTGTTCAGGTTGGCTACGTAGGCCGCGTGGTGCTTGCCGTGGTGGTAGGAGAAGGTTTCTGCCGACATGTAGGGCTTGAGCGCGTCGGCAGGATAGGGCAGAGCCGGGAGTTCAAAAGCCATAATCGTCTGTCCTCTGTGTCTTGTGCAAGGAATGCAAGAAAGAACGCGGCGAAGGGTCAGGATAACCAGAAAAAGGCGTTACCTTTCTTTGCAGTTTTAGTGTAACTCAGAATCAGTACGCGCTGGGATCCCTTGGACATTTCGATTCCCGCTGGGACAGGGCTCGACCCCAGACAGGTGGAACCGCGGCTGTCTCAGCCCAATGGCCGACAATCACTCGTTGGCCAGCGGTTGGAAAAGCGAGATCGTCCCGGCTGGAAAGCGCTAACGGGATCCCTCCCGCAACAGCTCGATCAGCAGGGGAGCGACATCCCTGAGCAGGGGGATCAAAACAGCCGTGATGGCGGCGATGGTCACTACATTGCGGGTGAAGTTGAGGGTATCGCGGCTGAGCTGGAAAAACCGCTCGTCCCAGCGTTTGACCTCGGCCTCCAGACGTTCTTCGGCGCCAGCAATGCGTTCCTCGGCTTTGGCAATGCGTTCCTCGGCTCTGGCAATGCGTTCCTCGGCTCTGGCAATGCGCTCCTCGGTGCCGGCAATGGTTTGCATCAGCTCTTGGTTTTGCCGGGCCAGTTGGGCGATGGCCTGAGCGTTGGCCTCGACAGTGCGCTCGATGCGCGCCAGCCGCTCCTCGCTGTAGCTCATGGTCGGGGAGGGGGAAATTGATGCGGGCTGGGGAAGTCCTGAGGTGGGATCCCTTGCAGAGCCTCAGTCATAAAGCGCTTCCAGGTGGGGGCAACAAAGGCCCCGCCGGCGGTGCCGGGCAGCATGGGGGAGTTGTTGTCGTTGCCAATCCAAATGGCGGTAGACAGTTGCGGCACATAGCCGATGAACCAAGCGTCGCGGAAATCGGAGGTGGTGCCGGTTTTACCGGCTACAGGTCGCCCATCGTCCAGACGAGCTGCCCTCCCGGTGCCTTGGGTCACCACCCCTTTGAGGATTTGGTTGAGCGTAGCCACCGCCCAGGGATCCAAAACCCGCTCCGGCTGGGGCCTGGCCTCGAAGAGGATTTGGCCGTTGCGATCCACCACCTGGGCCAAGAGGGTCGGCTCCACCCGATATCCGCCATTGGCAAAGACCGCATAGCTGGCCGCCATCTCCAGGGGGCTGACGCTGGCCGAGCCCAGAGCTGTAGCCAAGTTGGGAAACATCTCGGCACTGATGCCGGTGGCCTGAGCCGCTGCGATGACGTTGCGGATCCCAACATCATCGGCCAACTTAACCGTGGGCACGTTGCGGGAGAGCTCCAAAGCCCGAGCAAAGGTGAGGGAGCCATAGAAGGTGTTGTCGTAGTTTTTCGGGCTGTAGGGTGGCGAGCCGGGATAGGTGACGGGGGTATCTTCCAAGATGCTGCCGGGTGAATAGCGCCCGCTGGCCAGAGCCGCGTAGTACACATAGGGCTTAAAGGTGGATCCCGTTTGGCGAAACGCCTGGGTGGCGCGGTTAAATTGGCCCCGCTGAGCGTTGATCCCGCCCACAATGGCTTTCACATAGCCGGTACGGGGATCCACTGCCGCCAAAGCCATTTGATCGGCACGACGAGCTGCCCCAATGCGGGGGCCATCTTCATTGACAATGCGCTGGGCAAGGCGCTGCAGACGCAGATCGATGGTGGACTGAACCCGCAGACCTCCTTGCATTAGAGCTTGTTCCCCATAGCGGCGCCGCAGCTCCGCCTCAATGGCGTCGGTAACTGCTGGGGCGTTACTTTGAAAGGAGGTAATGCGGCCTAAGGTCAGCTTTTGCTCCCGCGCCGCCTGGGCTTCCTCGGGGGTAATCCACTTCAGCTCCACCAGACGATCCAGCACCAGGTGTTGCCGCCGTTTGGCTCCCTCCAGGTTGCGAAAGGGGCTGAGGGTTTCCGGAGCCGGCAGGATCCCAGCCAACATCGCCGCTTCAGCCAAGTTCAGTTCAGACGCATCCTTGTTGAAGTAGCTGCGGGCCGCCGCCTGGATGCCGTAGAGATTGTGCCCCCAGTACACCTGGTTGAGGTACATCTCCAGGATCTCGTCTTTGCTGAAGACCTGTTCTAGGCGCACCGCCAACACGATCTCGGCGACTTTACGGCTGAGGGTACGCTCCGGCCTCAAAAACAGGTTCTTGACCAACTGCATTGTCAGGGTGGATCCCCCCCCCGCCGAGCCTATACCCCCCTCCACACTGCCTAGGATCGCCCGGCCCAAGCTGACCGGATTAATGCCTGGATGGGTGTAAAAGTGGCTGTCTTCAATGGCCAGCAAGGCCTTTTTCATCTCCGGCGAGACCTGTTCAAGGGAGATCACTTCCCGGTTGGCCTCCCCGTGTAGGCTGGCAATGGGCTCGCCCCGAATATCGACAATGTGGGTGGTGGCAATGGGCACGTAATCCCGCAATTGATGCACGTCCGGCAAGTTGCGGAAGCTAATGGCCAGCCCCACCAATCCGGCAGCCGTTGCCGTGGATCCCAAGAGCAGGGATCCCAGCAACAGATTGCCCACCACACCGGCAACCTGGGCAATCCGGGAGGGGCGGGTGGGTGGGGTATAGTCGGCATGCTCGTCAAACCCCGATCGGGAAAAGGGGGAATTGGAGAAACGCTCCAACCCCGGCTTTCTCGCCCGGCGGGCCAATGGTCTGCGACCGTAGGTCACGTCAAAAACCCTGTCACGTCCGTGTTGCAAAGCAACAACAAGCCAGACCCATTATAGGGCGGCGTCTATTGGGGCAGCAGGATGGCCAACCCTGCCCATCGACAACTCCAACCGGGCTAGGGGGAGAAGATCTTGAGTTGAGAATCGAGCATCTTTTGCGTGGGCTTAAAATGGCTCATGGGTTCAGCCGGAGGATCAGGCTTTGAGTATATCGTCAGCCTCAGTTTCGCCAGCGTACCGGGATCCGTTGATAGCCCAAATTGTTGAGCGGGGGGTGGCCGAGATCTTTCCGGGAGGGCCTGCTGCCCTGGCGGAGCGCCTGGCCACAACAAATCGTCCCTTGCGGGTGAAGCTGGGCATCGATCCCACCCGACCGGATCTACACCTGGGCCATTCAGTGGTGCTGCGCAAGTTGCGCCAGTTCCAGGATGCGGGCCATGTGGCTATTTTGCTCATCGGGGACTTCACGGCGCTGGTCGGGGATCCCACCGGCCAATCGGAGGCCCGTCCCCGCCTCACCCCAGCAGAAGTGGAGGAAAACGCCCGCACCTACTTGGAGCAAGCCGGCAAGATTTTGGATTTTGAGACCCCCGGTCGGCTGGAGGTGCGCCGCAACAGCGAGTGGCTGGCCCACCTGACTCTCAGCGAGCTGATCGAACTCCAGGCCCAGATGACGGTGGGGCAGATGCTGGCCAAAGAAGACTTTGCCCAGCGCTACCGCGCTGGAACGCCAATTTATCTGCACGAATTTCTCTATCCCCTCCTGCAGGGCTACGACTCGGTGGCTCTGGCAGCCGACGTAGAACTGGGGGGAACCGACCAGCGCTTTAACCTGCTCACCGGTCGGGATCTGCAAATTTGGAAGGGCCAAGCGCCGCAGTTTTGCCTGACGGTGCCGCTTTTGGAGGGGCTGGACGGGTACCAGAAAATGTCCAAGTCCAAAAACAACTACGTGGGGCTGACCGAGGATCCCCTCACCATGTACTCCAAGCTGGAGAAGGTGCCGGATCACCTGGTGGAGCGCTACTTTGAGTTGCTCACCTCAGTGCCCCTTGCCGAGCTGCCGCAGGATCCCCGCCAGCGGCAGATCCTCCTAGCCAAGACCCTAGTGGCCCAGTTTCACTCCCCTGCAGCGGCAGAAGAGGCCCAGCGCACCGCCCAAGCCCTGGTGCTAGACGGTATTCTTGCCGAAACGGGATCCATCCCCACCTTTGCCATCGATGGGTTGTCTTACCCTGTTAAACTCAGCTACATCCTGCGTGAGTGTGGCCTGTGCAAGAGTGCCGCCGAGGCCCGTCGGCAGATTCAAGGGGGCGCCGTGCGGCTGGATGGGCAAAAGGTGGAGGATCCCGACCTGGAGTTTGCCCATGCCTCGGAGCTGGCGGGGCGGATTTTGCAGGTGGGCAAAAAGGCCTTTCGTCGGCTAGTGAAAGGCGCAGATTAGTCTTCCCCTCTCCCTGTGGGAAAGGGGTGAGGGGATCCATCAACGGGCAGGCTTGAAGCCGAGTCCGGTTTTTTTCTGCCTGGTCTTGGCTGGGGGATCGGACAGAGGAGAAGCTGACGAAGTTGGCGGGAAAACGGGCTCCGGTTTGGGCCGGATCGAGCCCGCCTCGGCTACTGCCTCAGAGAGCTTTTGCCGCACCAGCTCCTGAGTCTCCAAAATGTTGGGATCCGCCGCCCATTCCGGGGCCTCTCGAACGGGATCATCCTCGGAGGTGAACTCCAGGTCGTAGGTCTCGGCGCGGTAATCGGGGCTGAAGCATTCCCAAGCTCGCAAACTGTAAAAATAGGGGAACAAACGCACAATGCGCTCAATATCCAGGTGCTCGGCAAAGCGACGAAAAGCCTCTTCTTCAGACACCGGAAAAGGGGCGTAATGTTCTGAAACAAACCACCGCAAGAACTTCCGCGCCTCTGGGATGATCTGCTGGGCAGGCAGGGATCCCAGTGCTCCTGCATTAAAACAGTTCACCAGCAGATGCTCCAGCATCACCGCGTTGTACTCGGCAAAGCAAGTTTGCTCGCGGCTTTCCACCGGCTGCCAGGGCATGTTGCCGTTGGCGGCAATGAGCAGGTGAACCAGGTCATGGGAGGGGTTGGTTTGGATGTAGCCGTGCCCCTCCAACTTGGCGCCATCGCAGCTAAAGAGCTGGTGTTGGGGGCTCCAATAGAACTTGAGTTGCTTTGCCGCCATGTTCAGTTCTCCTCCTCACCCAGGGGATCCTTTTAGAGCTTACACCTGCACTGATGAGCTGCTATGAACTATAGGCCACGGAGGAGAGCGCCGGCTTATTTGACAATTGGTCAGCGAGAACGCTTGCCACAAGTGGCAAAACAAAGGGGTCTTTATCTCGAAGCAATTCTCGGAGCAGACAGGCTTTAGCCGCCCTACTAGGCTCAAAGCTGAGACCCGCTGTGCTCGCATTGTGAAAAAAGATGAACTCGAGATCCTCTAACTGCAGTAAAAATCTTTACGCCTACACCAAGCGCTACAGTAGCTTTCAGAATTACTGGGTGGTATTGCAACTCCGTACTTTCATGCCACCCCACTGTGCTTGCACTGGCAGCTGCAATGACTGTAAAAATACAGCCCGGTCAAGTAAAAAGCCAAAAAGCTGGTTGGCTGCTTCTCCTGGTGCTCGTGGGAAGCTGCCTCGCTGGCTGTGGCTCTTCCGGCGGTACAGGCATTGAGCCGTCTGCTGTGGGATCCCAAGCTCGCCTGACATTCAATGGGGCTCTGACCCGCTCCTTTTCTGGCACACAAGGGGAAATGGAGTTCAACATCGCCCTCTTGCAAGGCGGGGATCCGCCCCAACCAATAACCCAGCTCTCTGCCAGTCAGGTCAGCCTGCAGGTAAACCGGGTAACCGATTTGCTAGGGATCCCGCAGCCGGTAACCTTGACCCTGACACCCACCCGGATCGAGAACCCCCCGCCGGATCTGGCTCAGCGGCCTTTGCTCATGGCAGTGCTGATGGATGGCTCAGGCAGCTTGCTGGTTTTGGATCCCCAATCTCGGCGCTTCCTGGCTGTTTTTCGGCTCTTGGATCAATTTCGCCCTGCACCCCTGGATCTGGGCGCCATTCTGCGCTTTGACAACCGGGGGGCAGGTTTTGGCCTTACAGCCCTGGGGCAGCCTCTGCGCACAGCTCAGCTATTGCAGGACTTCACCGGCGACAAAGAGCTGCTGAGACGAGGCGTTTTGCGCGCTGTTCCGGGGGGGAACACTGCCCTCTACGATGCCACGGTAGAAGCCGGGCGTTTCTTGAGCGACTTTCGGCCCACCGAGCGTTTCAACCGCCGCTTGGTGGTATTCACCGATGGGATTGACAACGAAAGCACCCGCTCCATCAACCAAGCTACTCAGGAGCTGACAACTTTGGCCAGAGAGCGAGGACAAAAACTCACCGTGTATGTGGTTGGGTTGGGGGTCGATTTGAATCTTCTGGAGTTACAGCGTCTGGCTGCAGCTACTGAGGGGACTTTTGTGCTGGCACGGTTTGCGGATCAACTTAGCTAAACCGCCGGGAAGCCCCGCACTCTCTGCAACAGCAGGAGGGTCGGGATGAAAGGCGTATATATCCTGTGCCATAATCAACATGGCTGTACAAAACGGCGTTGCCGGAATCTGGTACAGCTACGCGGTGGGACATCCCGTGTCTGCGCGTGGAGGGTTCTTGCAGTAGCTCCCCGATGAAGCGCGAAGCCCACGCTGTACCTGTAGGGTCAGTGATGGGAGTATGTCACTTTTAATCAGCTTCGCTTTGTGGAAGATCTCATTCGCGTTTGCTATGCCCCAGAAGGCGATCAATCGGATCAACCCTGCCGCCTCCGCATTCCGGTGCCCCTACCTCCTGCACCGACGGACTTTCCGACACCTCGACCCACTCCTGCCTCTACCCCGACACTAACACCGACGCCAACACCGACGCCAACCAACTAGGTAGGAGCATGCCTCTAACCCCCAAAACCCTGAACTTTGCTGAATTTACTGAGCTTTAGGCGGTTTGGCAAAAGTCATTGAGAGGGATATAGTAGACCAAGTTTCCCCCTGATCCTTGAGTCCACCGCAACGGTTGCCGGGAAGTGAAGGGGGAAAGCGCTCGGGGGGTATTCCTCAGGGCTTTGCGGGATACCGCCTTCCTGCTCAGAGATAGGCAGGATGCGATCGCTTCTTTCCTGAACCATGTTCAGGGGAGTTCAGCGTGAATGTATCAGAGCCGTGTAGCCATGCCCTTGGAGAAGTTGGTCCCGCTATTGCGGTCGCAAAAGCGTTGCGTAGCGATGACGGCTTTCCCCCGGGTGGAGCACGCCAGTCGTTGAAATCTCAATCGAGGTCTGACAGCGCTTGCCGCCTGTGACGGTGGGATGTCAGGCTGAGACAGGAGTGGTTTTGCAGTCGGTAGGAACCATGACGCAGCGTGCCCAAGGATTTTGGCAATGGGGATCCCTTTGCCGGATTGGCCTCTACGTAGCTGCTCTGCTCTGCGGGGTGGCGCTCTGGGGGATCCCGGCCTTGGCTCTGCCCCAAGGGGATGCCATCACGGATCCCCGTACCCTGTTGCGGCGGGCGTTGCCTATTCAGGAAACGAAGCTGCTGGAAATTGATGAGGCCATCTCCAAAATCGACACCGACCTGAAGTACAACCGCTGGTCAGCGGTGCGGGGAGATGTGCGCCAGGTGGAGCGGCTTCTGGATCGCCATGGAGATTCCCTGCTGGCCGGCTTGCCTCCGGATCGGGTGACCCCAGCCTCTGAACAGATGGCTGCGCTGCGGGAGCAGTTGCGGGTGATCGGCCAAGCCAGCGAGCGCAAATCCAAAGGCAAAGAAGAGGCCCGCGCTGCCTACGACCGTCTAGTGGACGAGTTGGGATCCCTCGAAAACAACTGGGTGGGGGCTTTCCCCTACACAGTGCCTGCTGAGTATGCCGACAAACCTCAGCTCTTGGGGCGGGCAGAGGTGGAGCTAAACACCACCGCTGGGCGCATGGTGATCACCTTAGATGGCTACAGCGCCCCCATCACTGCCGGCAACTTTGCCGACCTGGTGCAGCGGGGCTTCTACGATGGCCTGACCTTTGACCGGGTGGAGACCTTCTTCCTGGCGCAGGCCGGGGATCCCCCTGGCCCTGCCGATGGCTATGTGGATCCGGCCACGGGCAAGGTTCGCACCATCCCCATGGAGATTCGCGTCAAAGGCGAGGTGATGCCCCGCTACGGCCAGACTTTTGATCAGATGGGCCTGTGGGATGTGGAACCGGCTCTGCCCTTTTCCGCCGAAGGGACGGTGGCCATGGCCCGCTATCCCGACGATCCCAACAGCGCTTCTTCCCAGTTTTTCATCTTCATGGCCGAACCGGATCTCACCCCGGCGGGGTTAAACCTCATGGATGGCCGCTATGCCGTGTTCGGGTACGTTACAGAGGGAACGGAGGTGCTGCGCCACATCAAAGTGGGGGATCGGATTTTGAGTGCCAGATTGATTTCCGGCCAAGACAACCTCAAAACTGGAGCCTAGAGGGGATCCCTTCCTTCCTGCCTAACTGTGTCGATAAGCCGCCGTACCGTCGCCGCCCCTGCAGAGGGCTGGAAGCGAAAGGGAAATTTGCCCCTGGCCAACAGGCGCAGACCCAAAGGCACCAAACTGAGCAGCCCTTTGGGATCCCGGCCCACCACCTGCAGGGCAAAGCGGCGCTCATCTATCCAACCACCGGAGCGCACCAGTTGCACCAGAGTCTTGCGGTGGCGGATGGCTATGGGCAAGGACTCCGTCCGAATAGCGCGAACAGCGTGCGATGGGGAACGGTCGGTGGGCAGAGCAGCGGTCTTGTCTGCATGGCGGGAGAGGATCCCCTGTTTGAGTTCGGTGATTTGATCCAGAGGTGCCACGCCCATCGGGCAGACGCTGTTGCAGTTCCAGCAGCGGGTACAGCCCCAGACACCAGCCAAGCTATCCAGAGCCTGCAGGCGTTGTTCCCGTTGGCTGTCGCGGCTGTCTTGGACGAGGCGGTTGGCTCTGGCCAGAGCATGGGGGCCAACAAACTCTGGGTTCACCTCTTTGGCATTGCAATCGGAATAGCAGGCTCCGCAGAGAATACAGCCACCGGCAGCGTTGAGATGCTCCCGTTCGGCAGGCAGCTGTAAAAACTCTCGCTCCGGGATGCGTCGCCCTGCCGTGCTGACAAAGGGATCCACCCGGCTGAGATCGTTCCAGAAGGGCTGCATATCCACCACCAGATCCCGCAGAACGGGCAGGTTGCCCAGAGGGCCGATGCGAATGGTCTGTGGCTGGGAGCTGCGGGGATCCAGCTCTTCGCCCACATGTCGGCCACAAGCCAAGGCTGCCCTACCGTTGATGCGCATGGCGCAACTGCCACAGATGGTGTTGCGGCAGTTTTTGCGGAAGGCCAAGCTGCCATCCTGCTCCCACTTGATCTGGTTGAGGCAATCGAGAATGGTGGCGCCAGGGGATGTCTCCAGCCAGAAGGACTGCCAGCGGGGCGGCTCCGGCGGCAACTGTCGGAAAATCTGAAATTCTACTCGCAAAGTGCTCTGCACCGCTGAAGGGAAAGGGGATCCCATCCTAGCTCTCTCCCTATTGCCCCGCAACGCTCGCGCGAACAACGCGATAGCAGAAGTGGCTACAGCGCGCGGCTGAGGGAGCTCCCCGGCCCCTGAAACAACAGCCAAGAAATAAGGAAGTTGGTAACAAACACGCCCAGCAGCGCCGTAACCACTGCATCGGTGGTGGAGCGGCCCACCCCCTTGGCCCCTCCGCTGGTGGAAAGGCCCCAGTTGGAGCCGACAATGGCGATCAAAGACCCAAACACCATCGCCTTCAAACAACAGACGAGCAAATCCCAGGAGCTCAGAAGGGTTTGCGCCGAGTTGAGAAACACTGCAGGAGAGATGTTGTAGGCCGAAGCGCAGATGATCATCCCCCCCACCAGCCCCGTCAGCAGGGAGAGGATGGTGAGCACCGGCAGCATCAGCCCCGCAGCCAGCACCCGCGGGATCACCAGATAATCCACCGGATCGGTGCGCAACAACAGCAAAGCGTCGATCTGCTCCGTGACTTTCATGGTGCCCAGCTCGGCAGCAAAAGCGGATCCCACCCGTCCGGCCAAGATCACCGCCGTCACCACCGGTGTCAGCTCGCGGGCAAGGGCAATCGCCAAAACCCCCCCAATCAAGGAAGAGGCTCCGAAGTTGATGAACTCCCGCGCCAACTGGATGGTGAAAACACCGCTGATCACCACCGCCGTAATCAAAACAATCAGCAGCGACTCCAGCCCCACCGCCGCCAACTGATCCAGGGTGTTGCGGCGATGGATACGGCCCCGCATCAGATGCAAAATCACCTGGCCGGCCAAGAGAAAACTGCTGCCCACCCGCTGCAACCAGCTCATGGTTTCGGTCTCAAGAAGCCGTTATCGCTAGGCGACGCTTTGGCGACCCCGTTAGGGGGGCGGAGTCCTTCGGGGTTGCCGGCTCCGCTGGCAGCTGAAAGCTGGGCACAAACGAGGCCCGTGTCAGGGGTTGATCCAGGATCAGCCCCTCTCCCCCCAGCACTTCTAGGGCACGGCCTTCCACCGAGATCCACACCCGGGCGCCGGGGTTTTGGCTGGTGGCCGTGTAGAGCACCTGCGCAATCCGGCTCATCATCGCCGTGGATCCCCCCCCCTGGGTAAACTCTGGGGAAAAATTGAGAAAAATATCGTCACCTTCCACCCGCACATCCAACACCTGAGTTTGGGGTGGAATGGCGCTGGTAAGGTGGGGATCCCGGGGGCCGGCAATCAGCTCCTCCAAGGCCAGGCGGATGGCTTCTTGAGTGTCAAAGGCGCGAACCGTGCGCTCTTGCTGCACATAGTAAATGGAGTTGTCGGCACTGGTCAGCCAATACAAGGAAAGGGTTTGCCGGGGCCCGATGCTGTACCACCAAGCTCCCCCCATCACCCCTAACCCCAGCAAGAAGCCAAGGATCCCCAATTGCAGGGCCCGGCCGCGACGTGGGCAGCGACGCCGTCCTCCCAACCTAACGGAGCTGAGCTGTGCAATACGGCCTCCGTAGTGGCTCATTGCTGGCAACCCCCTGTCTTACCTAGCTCTAGGGTAGCGAAGAAAAGCCCACTCTGCCGGGGATCCCCAATAGGCTGGACAGGCAAAAGTGCAGCAGCAACTGGGATCCCTTTATTTGTATGATGATAATGATTTACACCCGGCATTGCTGAGTCGATAACTGAGCACACAAGGAGCTGAGCCTCAATCATGGTTACTGCCACCGCTACTGCCACCAATGTTGGCTACATCACTCAGGTCATTGGGCCTGTGATCGACGCCGAGTTTCCCAGCGGCAAGCTGCCCGAAATCTACAATGCCCTCAAGGTGGAGGGCACAACCGAAAGCGGCCTGAAGGTTAACGTCACCTTTGAGGTGCAGCAGCTTTTGGGGGATAACCGCGTGCGTGCGGTGGCCATGTCCTCGACCGACGGCCTGGTGCGGGGCATGCCGGTGGTGGATACGGGCGCTCCGATTACTGTGCCGGTCGGGCAGCCCACCCTGGGGCGCATTTTCAATGTGCTGGGAGAGCCAGTTGACCAAGGAGAGCCCGTTCAAGCCCAAGAATTTGCCCCCATCCACCGCAGTGCGCCTCCACTTGTCGATTTGACGATTAAGCCAGAGCCCTTTGAAACCGGCATCAAGGTGATTGACCTGCTGGCCCCCTTCAAAAAGGGGGGCAAGGTGGGCCTGTTTGGCGGTGCCGGCGTCGGCAAGACAGTGCTCATCCAGGAGCTGATCCACAACATCGCTGAGGAGCACTCTGGCCTATCGGTGTTTGCCGGCGTGGGAGAGCGCACCCGCGAGGGCAATGACCTCTACAACGAGATGAAAGAATCCGGTGTGCTGGACAAAGTGGCGCTGGTCTATGGCCAGATGAACGAGCCACCGGGTGCCCGCATGCGGGTTGGCCTGACTGCCCTGACCATGGCAGAGTACTTCCGCGACGTTAACAAGCAGGACGTGCTGCTGTTCATCGACAATATCTTCCGCTTTGTGCAGGCCGGGTCGGAAGTGTCGGCGCTGTTGGGCCGCATGCCCTCGGCGGTGGGTTACCAGCCCACCTTGGCTACCGAAATGGGCAACCTGCAAGAGCGCATCACCTCTACCAAGCAGGGATCCATCACCTCGGTGCAGGCGGTGTATGTGCCTGCTGACGACTTGACGGATCCGGCCCCAGCCACCACCTTTGCCCACCTCGACTCCACGGTGGTATTGTCCCGCAGCTTGGCAGCCAAGGGTATCTATCCGGCGGTGGATCCCCTGGATTCCTCTTCCACCATCCTGCAGGCGGACATTGTGGGCGAAGAGCACTACAACACCGCCCGGGCAGTGAAGCAAACGCTGCAGCGCTACAAAGAGCTGCAAGATATCATCGCCATCCTGGGGCTGGACGAGCTGTCGGAAGAGGACAAGCTGGTGGTGGCCCGCGCCCGCCGCATCGAGCGTTTCCTGTCCCAGCCGTTCTTCGTGGCGGAGGTATTCACTGGCTCCCCCGGCAAGTATGTGAAATTGGCAGACACCATCAAGGGCTTCCAGCGCATTTTGTCGGGGGAATTGGACAATCTGCCGGAGCAAGCCTTCTACTTGGTGGGCACCATCGAAGAGGCCATCGAGAAAGCGGAGAAGCTCAAGTCCAAGTGATCCCTCACCCCCAGCCCCTTTCCCACAGGAGGAGAGGGGAGTTGCCGATAGCGCGGCGACTGGGCTCCCCAGGGTTGAAGGGGGGAACGCCCTGGTGGCATTGCTGACTGAAAGCGCTCCCCAGACCCGGCAGGGCTCCTTCTTTTCGGGGGAGCCTTGGTTTTATCTACAGGTGGGACGGCTGCTAGGGATCCCCGGCGACAGGCCCGAAGCGATAGCCCTTGCCGTAGACGGCGTGGATCAATTCTGCTGCCCCGGGCAACCTGAGGCGTCGCCGCAGCAGGCGCACCTGGGCTGCCAAGACGTTGCTGCTGGGGGGATCCTCTCCGGCCCACACCTGCTCGTAGATCTGGTCGTGGGTGAGCAACTGGCCGGGGTGGGTCATGAAGTACTCCAGCAGGCGAAACTCTTTTTGGGAGAGGTGGATCATCCGCCCCTGCCGGTAGGCCACCTGGTTCTCCCGATCCAGCTCCAAATCCCCGACCTGCAGGCGAGGGATCCCTTCTCCAGTACCTGTGGTTCGCCGCAAGAGGGCCCGCACCCGCGCCAGCAGTTCCCGCAGCTCGAACGGCTTCACCAAGTAATCATCTGCCCCGGCATCCAGCCCTTCCACCCGGTCGTCTAGGGTATCTTTGGCCGTCAGAAACAGGATGGGGGTGGTGCAATCCACCTGCCGTACCCGCTGGCAGAGGGAAAGCCCAGAGAGCTCCGGCAACATCCAATCCAAGACCAGCAGATCGTAGGGCAGAGCGGGGGACTTTTGCAGCAGCTCCCAGGCCCGCCCTCCTGTGTAGGCGACGTCCACCGTGTAGCCCTCTCGCCTCAGTTGCTGGGCCAGAGAATCGGCCAACTCCACTTCATCGTCCACCAATAAAATCCGTGCCATAGGACTCCGTCCCGCTAACGCGAACACCTCAGGACTCGGTCTCGCTGTTGTCTTGGAAACAATGTGGAGCGCTGACGTACTCAGAAAAGGACTCCGTCCCGCTAGAACTGGAGAGCGGCTCAAGCTGCAAGGATAGATCGTAAAGGCGGCGCCGCGTCCAGATGGGGGATCCCTGCAGACGCTGGGCCAACCGGCGGCTGGCTGCAGACCGGGACAGGCCTTCGGCCAGCAATCGGGCCATTTCTTGACGAATTTCCGCTTCCGATTCACTGTCTCCCCGCCCATTCAAGGACTCCGTCCCGCCTCTGGCAGGGTTAGGGCTGGGAACGGCACCCACATATCCCTCAAGCAAGAGGGTGAACTCCCCCCGCGGCGGCTGGGCGGCGCAGTGCTCCAGAGCTGCTGCCAGGGATCCCCGCCAGAAGGACTCATACAGCTTGGTCAGCTCCCGCGCCAGCACGATCTGCCGCTCTGGGCCGCAGTGATCCAGCAGATCCTGCAGAGTTTGGCGCAGGCGATGGGGGGCCTCGTAAAGGATGAGGGTGCGGGGCTCTTGGGCCAACTGCCGCAGGCGGGCCTGTCGTTGGCTGGGTTTAAGCGGCAAAAATCCCTCGAACACGAATCGTCCTGTAGGCAGGCCCGAAGCGGTCAAGGCGGCAACAGCAGCTACCGGCCCCGGCACAGGGATCACCGGGATCCCGGCCTGAATGCAGGCGCGCACCAACTCTTCTCCCGGATCGGAGATGGCAGGAGTGCCGGCATCGCTGATCAGGGCCACCGACTGGCCCGCCGACAGATACTTCAGGAGTTGCGGGATCCGTTGGGCAGCGTTGTGCTCGTGATAGCTGATGAGGCGGGCGGAGATTTGAAAATGTTTAAGAAGCTGGCCGGAGTGGCGAGTATCTTCTGCCGCCACCCAGTCCACTTCCCGCAAAACCCGCAGCGCCCGCAGGGTGATGTCTTCTCGGTTGCCGATGGGGGTAGCCACCAAATAAAGGCTGGCGGTGGGGTGTTCCATCCCGAGCTCCAAGGCTGAGCTGCCGATAACCAGACAATAGCCAATTAGAGCAATTAGAGATCGCCTCGGATCCCCAGATTAACCTCTCTTGGCCGGTGCCCCGATACCCAAGCATCTGCCTTTCGCGGTAGCGGGACGGAGTCCTTTCGCGGTAGCGGGACGGAGTCCTTTCGCGGTAGCGGGACGGAGTCCTTTCGCGGTAGCGGGACGGAGTCCTATGGCAGGATCGAGAAGTGCTGCGGAGAGGGATCCCGGTGCGCTTGACAACGCGGGCCACCTATAGCATCAAAGCTTTGTTGGATCTGGCGATGCTCGGCTCCGGGCAAATGGCTTCGGTGCGGGCCATTGCTCAGCGACAGGGGATCCCAGCTCCCTACCTGGAAAAGTTGCTGATTGAGTTGCGGCAGGCTGGCTTGGTTTGTTCCCAACGGGGGGCCCAGGGGGGCTACCGGCTGGCACGGGCACCGCGGCGGATCCCGATTAGCGCCATTTTGGCGGCAGTGGGAGAATCCTTGGATCCTCTCATGGACAGTTCTAATCCTTCAGCCGTGCATCCGGCGGAGCGGCTGGACTGGGTGACGGAAGCCCTGTGGAAGCGGATCGCTCGGCAAGTGCAGCAGGTGCTGGAGGAAACCACCTTGGAAGATCTGTATTTTGATGTTCGGAGCTGGCAGGCGGCTCAGGATCAGGAGAGTGGATTTGTGGTTTGAGCCTGCTGGCGGGATGGAGTCATCGCTGTTTTTCCCGGCCCAACCGACTGCCGGGCTGGTGCTGGCGGCAGCTTTGGCTTTGGATTATCTGCTGGCGGATCCCTGGGGTTGGCCTCATCCGGTGCGGGTGATGGGGGCTGTTATTGCCTGGGGGCAAGGCTATATCCTCAAGCACTGCTCAACTCCGCGAGCACAACAGTGGGGCGGGGCAGTTCTCACCCTAACTTTGGTGGGGGGATCCTACGGCATAGGCTGGGGGCTGGTCGCCATCGGCAATGCCATCCATCCCTGGGCAGGGATCCTCATGCAGGTGATCCTGATGGCCAGTTGTCTGGGAGGGCGCAGCCTGCGCTTTGCTGCGTTGGAGGTGTTGGATCCCTTGGAAAAAGAGGATCTGCCGGAGGCCCGTCAACGTCTCAGCCGCTACGTGGGGCGGGATACAGAGCACCTGACGGCATCGGAGATTTTGCGGGCGCTGATTGAGACGGTGGCCGAAAATACTCCCGACGGAGCAACTGCCCCTCTGTTCTACGCCTTCTTGGGAGGGGCGCCCTTGGCCCTAGCCTACAAGGCCAGCAGCACGCTGGATTCGATGGTGGGCTACCGCCACCCCCCTTTCACCCATTTGGGCACAGTGCCGGCCCGCTGTGAGGATGGGCTGACTTGGCTGCCCTGCCGCCTGACGGTGCTCACCCTGGCCCTGCTCAGCCGGGATCCCTGGGGGTTTTGGCAGCGGTGTCGTCAGGATGCGCAGGCGGATCCCAGCCCCAATTCCGGGTGGAGCGAGGCGGCTTTTGCCTGGCGGCTGCAGATCCAACTGGGGGGAACCAATTTCTATCGCGGGATCCCGAAGGTGAAACCCAAATTGGGGATCCCGGCTCGCCCTTTGACCCCGCAAGTGGTGCAGGAAAGTTTGGGACTGCTGCGACAGGTTGTATGGATTTGGGGGAGTTTGATGGTGGGAGCAACTCTCCTGTTGACCGTTCTGCAACTCATGGTCGTTTATTTCACCCCCTAGGATGAACTAAACAACCGGTTGCTTCCTGCTTCTACGACCCTTACCTAGCTGAGCTTTTGACTCAACCCCGGCAGAGGAATCTCCACAGGCGCAACTTCCCCCAGAACTTGAGGTAGAGTTAGCAAAGCTAACTAGATCGGCGGCAACAAAAACCGTAGCTGCTGTCAACCTGCCGTGAACCTAGAACCGCTGAAATAAACGATGATAAAAACAGCAGCTGCTACAGATATCAAGCACAGGGCGGTGGGGCATCCCGTCCTTTTCGCGTCAGCGGGACGGAGTCCTTGAAGCTCGCACTCTCTCGCTTTAGCGGCGCGGAGCGCTTTGCGTCAACATGAGTGCGGGAGTTATGTCACTTGTGCAACCGTTTATCGCTGGCTGAGCCGAGCAGACCTCACGACAACAAAAGTCAAGACCCGCAAGCGAAAGACAGACTTGGCTGCCCTGCAGCAAGACGTAGACCAGTGCCCAGAAGCTCGACTAAAGGATGGAGCCCAGCGCCAGAGCAATACCCATTAACTGCAGCATTGACAATATCCGACAATATCCAAACAACAAAAAGGCCCCCTTTCGAGGGCTTTTTTGAGGATACTGTTGCGCCGTTTTACCGTGGTTTTCGACCTGGAAAATCCAGTATAGGATACCGGGGATGATTGTCGATAGTTTCCAAATCAAGTTTGGCCTACTGCTCTCACATCCACTTCCCATCCTAATTGTCGAAGGGTATAGATCGCAAAAACATAACGGCAGTCACCAACGCCGCAGAATCCTCTCCCAATCATACCCCATTTTTGGGGTGTGCCCGTCAAGTGCTCACCAAGGGCTAGGATAAAAGACAGCTTGACGGGTTGCTGGCCATGCTTGGTTCCTGGTTAGACAACATCTACGGCGCTTGGTTTCTGCCGGAGCGCACCTTTCGGGCGTTGCGGGAACAGCCTGTTCTCTGGCAAGCCTTTGGGGTGGTGGGGCTGCTCAACGTCCTGGATGCGATTCGCCGCTCTGGGGTAAGCCTGCCGAGCATGGTGCTGGCGGTGCTGATGGGATCCCTGGGCTGGGTGGGTTTGGCGGCTTTGTTGCAATTGCTGGCCTTTTGTTTGGGTCGGGCTGTCCCTTCCTTTTCAGCGCTGCTGTGCTTGACGGGGTTTGCCGGTTTGCCGTGGCTGCTGCTGGGGCCTGCTCAATCGTTGGGTGGGGTGGTGGGATCCCTGCTGGGCCTTGCAGCGCTGCTGTGGTTTGTGGTTTGGCAGGTGCGGGCGGTAGCTGTAGCGCTGGATTTGGAGTGGTGGCGCCTGGTGGGCCTGATCCCATTGGCTTTCCTAGGGGGGATCCTGTCCCTGAGCTGGCTGACCAGCAGCGTCGTTGCTTTGGCTTCCTTGGGCTAAAGCTTATAGTTGTTTCAGGTTAGGGTGAGACGCCTGGGCTACCAAGAAAAGCCTTCTGGTTCTGCGTATTGTTGCTCCGCAACGCTGACGCGACGATGCGACCAGGGCTTTAGGTGTGGGTGCAGTGTCCTAGTTGGAGTTGAAATGATCATAATTCCCATTGGATCTTGGGGTGTGGCCAGGGATGCTTCCCTGGAATTAGCGGGGCACTCGCTGCAGATGCGGCTTTTCCTCCGGCAGAATAGCGCCTTCTACGGGGCAAACCTGTAAACAGATGCCACAGTCGATGCAGGTGGAAAACTCAATCCAAAAGTAGTCGGTGCCTTTGGCATTTTTGGTATCGCCGGGGTGGATGCAGGCAACAGGGCAAGCCTCTACACAGTCGGCCACACCTTCACAGATATCGGTGACAATTGTATGCGGCATGGATCCCTCCCAATGAACGCTCTAAGTCAAATCCTAAGTGCAGTTGCCACAAGGTCAGCCTTGACGTCGCCTGCGCTTCCTATGCTGTTGACTTTTTGATTAGAATGCGCGATATTTGCCCGAAGCTGCCTGAAAAAGATGGGACTTATATCTCAGTTCTAGGGTTCATTTTAGGCCAAAATTGCTCCCCCCCGACGAGAAGTTTTCCAGATCGTCGCTTTTTCTGACCAGCGCAGCGCCAATGCAAAAGAAGTAGAATGCTGGAGCGAGCCGGCAAATGGGCTCCCACCGCCTCGAGAGTTCTCTCTTGCCAAAAATGGCAAGGGACATACTCTGCTGTGACCTGGGTTTTAACCGAAAGATAGGATGATTTGGCATAAAACAGGGGCTAAATCTCTCTGGGATCCCGCTCTTGAGACTGCCACCAACGGCTGAGGGGCCAATACAAAGCGGGTGCCCAGAGGCTACTTAAAATAGCAGACGTGAGGGCATTGCGTTGATGGTTCCACCAGATGCTCTCCAGAGAACGGGGGCCATCGCCGCCGATGCTGCCGAAAGAGTGAAGGGAGTTCCCCAATCCATCCAGCAAAGTTTGCATTCCCGCCGGATCCAGGCCCTCGGATCCCTGGGAGGCGGCAAGCCACATCCACTGCAGCGCCATCAGGGTTTCGGCAATCACCACCATACCAAAAACGATCAAGGCCACCGAGATGAAGTCTTCTTGCATGTAGCGTTGTTTTTGCAGCTTGGCGGTGAGGATCCCGACTACGGCCAGCCCCAGCGCATGGGTAGGACAAGGGCTGGTCAGCGCATCTTGCAGAAAACCCAGGGTGACCCCGGCAACAGCCCCCTGCCAAGCTTTGCGCCGCACACTCCAGCACACCACCCAGATCAAGGGCCAATCTGGGGTTAAGCCTGCTAGCTCCAAGCCCGGCCCGCGCCACCAAGGGGCCACTGCTGCCAGCAATCCTGATAGGGCAGTCACCACCCAGTTGAGGTGAGACTTGAGCTTAAGAATCAGAGGGTTGAGCATAGCGGTAGATCAAGGCCCATTCCAAGAGACCCAGCGGCGCCGACAGTTCGACAGTGGCTTGAGGGGCAGGGCTGGCATCCAAGTTGACCGCTCGAACCGTTCCCACCACAACCCCGGCTGGGTAAAAGCTGCTCAGGCCCGAGGTCACCACCACATCCCCCACCTCTACTTTGGGGGCCTTGTCGAAAAAATCCAAAATGGCGCTCTGGGTGCCCGTACCCCTCAGGATGCCCATGTGTCGGCTGCGACTCAGCATTACCCCGACACGGCTGGTGGGATCGCTGATCAGGAGCACTCGGCTGGTGTTGGGCGTGACCGACTCGACTCGCCCGATCAACCCGCCCGGCGCCATGACTACATCTCCCACCCTGACTCCATGCCGGCTGCCGCGGCTGAGGGTGAGCTGTTGCCACCAGTGATCGGCGCTGCGACCCACCACGGCTGCTGGGATCCCCGCTTGGGGCATTTGCTCGGTAAATTGCAGCAGTCGCTTCAGCTCGCGGTTTTGGTACTGCAACTCGGCTACCAGGGCTTGCAGCTCACGGTTAGCGGCCTGGCTGAGCACCGCAGCGGGATCCACAGGCGGACGGGCTGGAGCAGTGATCCAACTGTACAATTCCACCAATAGGGATCCCTGGGTTTGGCGCAGGCCCAATGCTACCCCCATCGCCAAAGCAGACAGGAGTAACCCCAAGCCGTAGCGCCTCCACCATTGGCGTAGCCGATTCAAGCAATACCTCTCCAACCCACTCGACTCACACCTCAGGGATGGGAAGAAACTCCTCTAGCCCTTGAAGCTGCCGCTCAACACTCGACCTAGGGTTTTGAAATCCTCCAAAACTCGCCCTGTACCGAGCACCACACAACTGAGGGGATCCGGGGCAATGTGAACCAAGATCCCGGTTTCATGGCTGATCAGGGCATCTAGACCCTTGAGCAAGGCTCCTCCCCCGGCCAGCATGATGCCTCGGTCGATGATGTCGGCAGCCAATTCCGGTGGAGTGCGCTCCAGGGTGCGCTTAATGGCTTCCACAATCACCGAGAGGGGCTCGGCCATGCTCTCGCGAATTTCGGTGCTCTTCACCGTGACGGTACGGGGTAAACCCGAGAGCAGGTGTAACCCGCGCACTTCCATGGTCAGTTCCTCTTGAATTGGGTAGGCGGAGCCAATCCGAATCTTGATCTCTTCAGCGGTGCGCTCCCCGATGGTGAGGTTGTGAACCTTTTTCATGTACTGGGCGATGGCCTCGCTCAGCTCATCTCCCGCTACCCGCACGGACTCGCTCAGCACGATCCCCTGCAAACTGAGGACGGCTACCTCAGTGGTGCCGCCGCCAATGTCGATGATCATGTTCCCAGTGGGCTCTTGCACCGGCAGCCCGGCCCCGATTGCTGCTGCCACCGGCTCATCCACCAAATACACCTCCCGCGACCCAGCTTGGAGAGCGGCTTCCATCACCGCCCGTCGCTCCACCCCAGTCACACCGCTGGGGATCCCAATCACAATGCGGGGAGCAATCAGGTACCGGCCCTCGTGTACGCGGTGGATGAAGTGTTTTAGCATCATCTCCGCCGTGTCGAAATCGGCAATCACCCCATCTCGCAGAGGACGCACCGCTACAATGTTGCCGGGGGTACGGCCCAACATTTTTTTGGCATCTTCCCCCACAGCCAGGGGTTGCTTGGTGTTTTGGTCGATGGCGACCACAGAGGGCTCTTGCAGGACAATGCCTCGCCCGGCCACGTAGACCAGCGTGTTGGCAGTGCCCAAATCAATGCCCATATCACGGGAAAATCGGCTGAATAACCCCACGGTAAGTCGCTCCAGTCTTGATTTGGGAAGAAGCAGCAAGCTTTGGTACCTACTATAGTCTAGTTCTGCAAGAGAATCTCCCCCGAAGAGTGGGAATCTGCTCCAGAGAAACCGGCTATGGCTGTATCCCAGCCAGCTGTGGAAGATCGAATTCGCCGCTAAGGTGCAATCCTGTTGTGATTCGGGATCCCTCGTGCCTAAGGTTGCCATTGCTCCAGCCGGCTATCCGGCCATCGCCCCCTATTCTCCCGGCGTGAAGGTGGGCAAAATACCCTCTACATCTCGGGCACATTGGCCCTGGATCCGGAGGGCAAGACGGTGGATCCGACATCGCCACCCAGACTCGCGTGGTGTTGGAGCTGAGTGACATCCTCCCGACGCTCACCCTGCGGGTACAGCGCGGGGCTTCTCGGCAGTTTAGCTAAGATAGACCAACCCGGTCTTTTGGCGGTTGCGATGCAGCTCTCTGGTGCCTTGGTTAGCGTGGCTACCCTGGACTTGCCTCGTCTACAACGCTTCTATCGGGATCTCTTGGGGATCTCTCCCCAAGTCCAGCTCCCGACAGAGGGGGATCCGGTGTACGTAGAGTTTCGTCTGCCAGGGTTGCGGCTGGGCCTCTATCGCAGCCGTCATCTCGATGGTGGTGCCCAAGCCGCAGCGGTGAGCCTCTGCCTGCAGGTGCAAGATTTACAGGGATCCCTGACAACACTGGAGGGGTTGGCGGGAGCTTATCAGATCTCCATTTCCCCTCTGCGACAAGCCTTTCATGGACAGGAGGTGGATTTTCGGGATCCCGATGGCAACCGGATTGTGCTGCACCAGCCCTCTGCTGCTTTTGAGGAAGCGACGGCCTGGGATCCCCAGGGTTAGATTCGCCAGAGATAGATGGTGTAGGTGTTGATAACATCCGATACAGTGGTGGTGGCGGTGGGGAGCCAATCTCCCATGTCGAAGGAGTGGGTGACCAGACGAGCGCCGGGCCGAAGCTGGGAGCGCAGCTTGTCTCGGATCAGCAGGTGGGAGCGGGGCAGCAAATAGCAGCTCACCACCGTCGCCGGGGTTAAGTCCAGAGTGAGCAGATCCTGCTGGAGAAAAGTAACTCGATCCTGAACTTGGGCTTCTCGGGCCCGCTGTTGGGCTTCCAGGATGCGCTCCGAGTCGATATCCACTCCCATGCCCTGTGTGCCAAAGCGCTGCGCCGCCCGGATGAGAATGCGGCCATCCCCACAGCCCAAGTCGTAGAGAGTATCCTCGCTCCCCACCTGGGCCAAATCCAGCATGGCATCGACAACCAAGGGCAAGGTGCGCACATAGGGGGCCAAGCTGATTCCCTCTGGACTTTGCCGGTTGGGCTGGCATTGGAAGAAGGGATCCCTGCCCACCGAGTTCTGACCCAGCTTAGGTTTGAAACCGCGGGGCACCAAGGGTTGATTCCGAGAAGAGCGGTTTTCTCTGTTCATCAAATATTCTCATCAATTTCCCATCAGTCTATCAACCTGTCGCAGTACAGAGCCCCTGCCGTTCTACTGGGTGGAAAGTCACCGCCAATTGCGTCGGCTCAAGTACAGTCTACTAAGGGGTTATGGGATACACCTGTATGGTCATTTTCAACAGGAATGAAACATCTCCGTTCCATTGCTCTCTAACTCCCCTCTCCCTCTGGAGGGGCTGGGGGAAGCGGCGCGGAGCGTCTGGGCAGCGGCGGGAGTATCTCAATCGAGTCTGGAATGACTATGAACCTGCTTGTTCTAAACCTCACTGGGGTCAAGCCTCGGAAACACGATTTTTATACTCTTTTATATCCCTTAATTTGTAACGGGCTGTATCTCAAAAAATATCTTGATTCAACAACTTAGCCAGGCGTTCCAGCCCCTTTTTGACTTGGCGGGAAACGGTAACGGCACTGATCCCTAGCCGCTCTGCCGTTTCTTTTTGCGTGAGGTCATAGAAGAAGACAAATTCCAAAATCTTGCGGGTACGTTCCTCCAGCTGAGCCAAGGCATGTTGTAGGCGAATACGATCTTCTTCAGCCAGTTGAAAACTGCGGTAGCGCTGATCCGGAACGACCTCCCCCAGAGCAACACTGTCTTCCTCAGTTTGAATCGGAGCATCCAGGCTGAGCAAAAGGCTGTTTTGTTGGGCCAGTTCCAGCTCTCGCCATTCCTGCTCCGTCAGTTGCAGGGCTTCCCTCACCTCGGCCTCAGAGGGAGAACGGCCCAACTCTTGCCGCAGACGGGCAATCACCTTCTTGGCTTGTCTTTGCAGGGTCGTCCAGCGGCGTGGGATCCGCATGGTGGGGCTTTTGTCCCGCAGGTAGTGTTGAATTTCTCCGCGAATGTAGGGCAGGGCAAAGGAGCTAAAAGCCAGGCCTCGGCTGATGTCAAAGCGTTCGATAGCTTGAATCAAACCCAAACAGCCAACTTGCACCAGGTCGTCGTACCCCTCATTGCATTGGTTGCGCCAGTGGTGGGCCTCTTTGCGCACCAAGCCCAAGTTCATTTCCACCAGCCGGTTGCGCAGGGCTGGATCGCGATTCTGGTGGTACAGCCGCAACAGTTCGGCAGTTCGGGCTTTAACATCCTCACTAGATGCCATAGATCCACATGCGGCTGGGAATCCGATCTTGGCCAAAGGCAATGGAGTGGAGGCCGCCGGTCGCCTCAGGGAGACGGAGTTCTTGGGAGAGGTCAGGCGAGGGGCCGTTATCATAGACAACCACTTTACCGATTTGCCGAAAATAACTGTAGAACAAGCACTCAAGGAACTCGAAAACCATTCAAAGGTTGAGGATCCCACCCATAACCAACACCCATCCAGTCAAGAGACGCTTTTGCCCAGCCAGACCCTGCGCAAGCAGGTGCTACAGGGCTACAGGGATGGCGTTAGAAGCACAACCGGACACTGTTGAGATTTGCCAAGAGCTGGAACGTTCTTAGTTTGACCAGGTTTCTTGACCCAAGCAACAGCATCTCCACGGAAAATCGGCGGGTTTCATCGGCAAAAGAGCGCAATTTTCCCGTAAGACCCAACGAAATTGCCGGATTTCTGTTGTTGGCGTGCTCTCGTGGTTATTGGTGATTGGGTCAGGTTGGCGGTGAAACAGCCTGTGCATTCCAGCCTCTCCTCTCCTTCTGGGAGGTGAGAACGTCAAGAGGCTGTTCGTGACAGCGGCGGGGGGTTCTTGGGGGGATCCGTGCCGGCAAGGGCTGCCAAAAAGGATGCAAAACTCGGCTCCTCGCGAATGAGGTCGAAATAGGGCTCAGAGGAGAGCAAGGGGCGGTAGCGTTCCGGCTGCAGGCGTAGGGCTTGCTCCAAAGCTTGTAGGGCCTGAGGCACTTGGCCTTCCCAGGCGTAGCAGCAGGCTTTGGCGTAGTGAGCCTCGGCATTGTCGGGATCCATCTGCAGGGCCCGATCAAAACTCTGGATGGCCAGCTCGTAGAGGTTCAAGTCCATCAGAACCAGGCCGCGCTGCACCCAGATCTGAGGGCGTTTGGGATCTTGCGCCAGGGCACGGTCGTAGCTGTTGAGGGCCTCCATCGGGTTGCCGAGGCGGTGGTGGGCAAGGGCGTGGCCGGCCCAGAGAGAGACGGATTCGGATCCCAGTTGCAGGGCTCGTTCGTAGCTGGCCAGAGCATCGGCGTAGCGCTCTAGGTGAAACAGAGCCAGCCCCCGACTCTGCCAAACTTGAGCATCGACGGGGTTGATGGCGAGGGCTTTGTCGTAGCTGATCAAGGATCCCTGCCACCGCCCCAGAGAGGCTAAGGTTAGCCCGTGCAGGTACCACGTTTCCGGGCTATCGGGGCTGAGAGCAAGAGCGCGCTCGTAGGCGCGTAGGGCTTCTTCGTAGCGGCCCAATTGCCGCAGCGTGTTGGCCTGGTTAAAGCGGGCCTCAAAAAAATCCGGCTTCAGTTGCAGAGCCCGCTCATAGCTGGCCAGAGCTTCTTGATGGCGACCGAGATCGTCCAGCAGAGAACCACGGTTGTTCCAGGCTTCGGGGAAGTCCGGCTTCAGCTCCAGGGCGCGGTCGTAGCTGGCGAGGGCAGCTTGGGCTTGCCCCAGGTGGTCGAGGGTGGTGGCGCGGTTGTACCAGGCAATGGGATCCTGCGGCTGATCTCCCACCGCCTGCTCGAAGGGCTGTAGTTGAGCCGCCTGTTCCGCCGAAAGGGCAGATGGGTCAACCGCCGGGGCCGGCGAAACGGCTGTAGATTCTGGGGAGGCAGCACGCTTCTGCCGCCGCAGCCACCAGGCCCAACCCCCGGCCAAAAGCAACAGGCTCGCCCCCAGCACCAGCACGCCCACGTCGGTCGGGGCAATCACAAACGGCATGACCCACTTCCTCTTTTCTGCGCGCCTCTACATCATCACCAAAAACGGCAGGGGATCGCTGGGCCCTGCCGGCGAGATCAGCTCAATGCGCTTTTCGCCAGGGTAGGTGCTGGGATCGATCTCAAAGGTAACCGTCAGCGCCTCGGCGTTGGCCTGCACCGGTTCCTTAGAGCGTCCCAAGGGATCCCCAAAGCTGACTCGGATCCCTTTACCCGCCGGGCTGACTCGGATTTCCGTCACCTGATCCAGATGGGATCCCTCTAGGGTACAGACGATTACATCCCCGACAAAGGCCTCCAGAGGCCAGCCCCGCCGCACCACCGGTTTGGACATGGTTGTCGCTCCCACAGGCTTCTGCATCTCAGTTTAATTTTTCATTTTCCCCTCCCTGCTCCAGCCCAAAACGGCTTTGGTGGCAGAGAGGCTCTCCCCCCTTGGGCCGGATCTCCTGCCACCCCTGTAGAGAAGAGGGAGTTGGGGAAAGGGCAACGGCAGGCGCTCGCAGCAACACCTGGCGGTCTGGGCCCACGCTCACCAAGCGGGGCATCTCTCCAAGGCTATCGGCCACCGCAAACAGCACCCGCTCTCGCGCCTGGGGATCCCAGCCCAGCAGCTGCGCATACCCCAGCGCCGGCGGCGGATCCCAGATTTGCACCGGTGGGATCCCTGTCGAGCCAGTGGGCAAAGGCCAGACCACCGCCCGATCCCAGCTCAAATCGGTCTGGAACCAGCCTTCGTACTCCCGCGCCAGCAAAGTGTTCCCCTGCCAGCCTAGAGGCAGGATCATGGCAAAATCCAATGCCTCAACGGGGTCGTACACCGACCCTGAGGCTTGATAGATAACCTGCAAGGCCCGAGTACGGGTGTTCTCGGCAAACAACACACTAGTCAACCGACCAGCCTGAGGCGTGGCCACCAAATCTAGCCGTGTGTACACCTGCCACTGGGGATCCGGCGCCGGCAAGGGATCGCTGCGCAACAGGCCAACCAATGTGCATTGCCGCTGCCGGGCTTGCTCCTGCAAGTCGTACACCCATTCCCAAGGGATGGGCAAAGTAGGGGGAGAGGAGACTCCAGGGGCAGCCGGCGCCATGTCCCTCGCCCAGGCAGCGCTCCCCTCCGCCCAGCCGATCCAAACAGCCACAAGGGCTCTCCCCAGTTGCCACAGCCAGTTTTGCCTGAGCCAGCCCCCCATCTGCCTCACCTTCCGTCGTGACATACTCCCGCACTCATGCTGATGCAAAGCGCTCCGCGCCGCTAGCGCGAAAAGGACATTTCCTGCGCTTTAAGGACTACGTCCCGCTGACGCGAAAAGAACGGGATGCCCCACCGCCCTGTACTTGATGTTGATGGCCGCATGGTGGTCGCGCCCTAGTTCTAGCCCACAATGGGAACAAGAATGCCACCTGTCTTGAATCGCTTTCGGTACTCTTTGACCACACCGAGAGCAGTTTTGACTGCTGCCG
>NZ_JBSSAH010000031.1:0-36465 GCF_054058415.1 Thermostichus sp. MS-CIW-38
ATCCCCCCGAAGGGGGAACATCCCCTGCGGTTGCGGGGATCCGGGTTGCTTTGTCCGTGGTTTCCAATTTCTAGGGATCCCCCCGAAGGGGGAACAAAAGAACACCTAGGATTATCTCCTGGGTGTTTGATGTTTCCAATTTCTAGGGATCCCCCCGAAGGGGGAACCTCACACACATGGACTGGTCAGTCCATCCATGTGAAGGTTTCCAATTTCTAGGGATCCCCCCGAAGGGGGAACATCCCCTGCGGTTGCGGGGATCCGGGTTGCTTTGTCCGTGGTTTCCAATTTCTAGGGATCCCCCCGAAGGGGGAACTAGGAGGATTCTATGTCTACTGCTGTATTCTCATATCGGTTTCCAATTTCTAGGGATCCCCCCGAAGGGGGAACTTGCCCCTGAGGCATCTCGGGGGTACCGCTAGAACATTCTCGTTTCCAATTTCTAGGGATCCCCCCGAAGGGGGAACCCCCCCATGAGTGAGATCCGGAAGTTTCTGGACGGCGTGGTGTTTCCAATTTCTAGGGATCCCCCCGAAGGGGGAACTCCACATCGAAGCTTGGCGCAACCCCGTTTTACCGGGTTTCCAATTTCTAGGGATCCCCCCGAAGGGGGAACCACCCGAATGGAAAAACGAAGCGTGTCTCATCAATGGTCGTGGTTTCCAATTTCTAGGGATCCCCCCGAAGGGGGAACTTCTTGTTTGATAGCTTGACGGGCCTTTTTACGTCTTGGTTTCCAATTTCTAGGGATCCCCCCGAAGGGGGAACCAGGAAGGGATATCGCCTTGCCAAGAGTTTTCAGAGTTTCCAATTTCTAGGGATCCCCCCGAAGGGGGAACGCGGCTGCCGCGGTGCTGATGCCCTAGGCGAGCGCTATGCAGTTTCCAATTTCTAGGGATCCCCCCGAAGGGGGAACCACTGGGTGATCAACTGGTAGTCCACTAGACAGCCAGTTTCCAATTTCTAGGGATCCCCCCGAAGGGGGAACAAGACTGCTCGGATCCCGAACTCCTGGACGCGGTGGCGTTTCCAATTTCTAGGGATCCCCCCGAAGGGGGAACTATTTCGGATCGCCAGAATCAGTTGGCGCATAAATGTTTCCAATTTCTAGGGATCCCCCCGAAGGGGGAACTAGACAGGCAGGTTTAGTCGCTCACCTGCCTTAGGAGGTTGGTTTCCAATTTCTAGGGATCCCCCCGAAGGGGGAACGAGGTTTTATGAGCGATTCTCACGCTTGCCCGTACTGCGGTTGTTTCCAATTTCTAGGGATCCCCCCGAAGGGGGAACAATCGCTACATGGTGGTGGAATTATTCCACCAAAACGTTTCCAATTTCTAGGGATCCCCCCGAAGGGGGAACTTGCTGTGATTCCAGTAGAAGGTTTTGTTCCCGATGTTTCCAATTTCTAGGGATCCCCCCGAAGGGGGAACACACTAGGTACTCATCCCAGTACTCCCCAAAATTAGGGTCACGTTTCCAATTTCTAGGGATCCCCCCGAAGGGGGAACGCCCAGGAAGGCCTCTTTAGTCTTTTGGAAGTACGATACTGTTTCCAATTTCTAGGGATCCCCCCGAAGGGGGAACGAACAGCTCCGCATCCTGATACAGCGCAAAGCCATGCAAAGTTTCCAATTTCTAGGGATCCCCCCGAAGGGGGAACGAATGAGAGTTGCCGATTGGTAATCGTAGATGCGAAAGTTTCCAATTTCTAGGGATCCCCCCGAAGGGGGAACAATATGTCTACGTTGACACACCGTGCCAAGAAGAGGGCAGTTTCCAATTTCTAGGGATCCCCCCGAAGGGGGAACAGCTCGGCTCGAAGCCGAGCGTAAAGCTCGGCTCGAGTTTCCAATTTCTAGGGATCCCCCCGAAGGGGGAACGAGGTAGATGAAGAGAAGTGGCCAAGTCCCTCATGGGCGTTTCCAATTTCTAGGGATCCCCCCGAAGGGGGAACAAACAGGACAAGTGGAGGAATTAGACACAGAAAGCTCCGTGTTTCCAATTTCTAGGGATCCCCCCGAAGGGGGAACTTGAATCCCACCCCGATTGGGTGGGCAATGGGGGAAGTTTCCAATTTCTAGGGATCCCCCCGAAGGGGGAACTTTCTACCTGCCTAAGGGAGTATCCTGTTGAGCTTAGTTTCCAATTTCTAGGGATCCCCCCGAAGGGGGAACACGGACAGCCTCCCAGTCGTCGTTTGCAGCTTCGATGTTTCCAATTTCTAGGGATCCCCCCGAAGGGGGAACCGAGGTCATCGTGTTCTGGGTCTATGCACCTCTTCAAGTTTCCAATTTCTAGGGATCCCCCCGAAGGGGGAACAAGATAACTGGCCATGCCCGGATTGGGCGGTGGCTTGTGTTTCCAATTTCTAGGGATCCCCCCGAAGGGGGAACTTTGAAAGGGAGGTCCCATGTACAAGTATACCAAGGAACAGTTTCCAATTTCTAGGGATCCCCCCGAAGGGGGAACCATTGGATGGTTCAGGATAGGTACGACTGGCATGTCCCAGTTTCCAATTTCTAGGGATCCCCCCGAAGGGGGAACGTCACTGGATCGTGTTAGAAACCGGATGGAACCGGGTGTTTCCAATTTCTAGGGATCCCCCCGAAGGGGGAACCGCTGGTTAATGATCGAGGAGGGCTGGAGCGATGGTGGTTTCCAATTTCTAGGGATCCCCCCGAAGGGGGAACGATTAGCGTGCAGCCCATCACTGCCCATGAAGGGGGATGTTTCCAATTTCTAGGGATCCCCCCGAAGGGGGAACATTGAAGACCCACTACGTGTGCTGCGGGGCATGCAGTTCTGTTTCCAATTTCTAGGGATCCCCCCGAAGGGGGAACTAGATCAACCCTCATCTAGCCTAGAGCCAAAAGTAAATACTGTTTCCAATTTCTAGGGATCCCCCCGAAGGGGGAACAACTTTACCCTAGGAGGGTGCTATGACTATTCCTAAAGTTTCCAATTTCTAGGGATCCCCCCGAAGGGGGAACTTTGACCAATTTGTAGATTGGAATTACGTAGTACAGTGTTTCCAATTTCTAGGGATCCCCCCGAAGGGGGAACCAGGGGATCGTCCCAAACCCCCCGATCGCTTTAAACTGGTTTCCAATTTCTAGGGATCCCCCCGAAGGGGGAACCCCTTGTGTGGGAATAAAGAACACCCAGGAAAATCCTGTTTCCAATTTCTAGGGATCCCCCCGAAGGGGGAACTTTATCCCTAATGAAGGGAGGGCTGTATGCGTTATAGTTTCCAATTTCTAGGGATCCCCCCGAAGGGGGAACTTGATGAGGCTTGCGTGATCGTGCCACTCAGGCGGGCACTCGTTTCCAATTTCTAGGGATCCCCCCGAAGGGGGAACCTTAATAATCATGGTAACCTCCTAAGGCAGTGAGAAGTTTCCAATTTCTAGGGATCCCCCCGAAGGGGGAACCCAATACCATATCATCCCCTTGTCGGGGCTATATGCATAGTTTCCAATTTCTAGGGATCCCCCCGAAGGGGGAACACCCAACCAGCTTTAGCATTACATTCATCTGTTATAGTTTCCAATTTCTAGGGATCCCCCCGAAGGGGGAACCTTCAGTACAAGGACTGTATCGCCATCTGTGTCCCGTTTCCAATTTCTAGGGATCCCCCCGAAGGGGGAACGCATCACATGATATAGGTTTAAATATGTTTGATGCAGTGTTTCCAATTTCTAGGGATCCCCCCGAAGGGGGAACTCTACTAAAGAATTTTATGAAGCATATGTGAATGATGTTTCCAATTTCTAGGGATCCCCCCGAAGGGGGAACAGCCTACTCTACTGATTGCTCTGGCAAGACTGCGGGTGTTTCCAATTTCTAGGGATCCCCCCGAAGGGGGAACAAACAGCTAAGTTAAACAACGTAATTAAAGAGTTAACTGTTTCCAATTTCTAGGGATCCCCCCGAAGGGGGAACTAAAGGGACTACGGCCTATGGAAGAGAATGAGATGGCGTTTCCAATTTCTAGGGATCCCCCCGAAGGGGGAACTTGAGTAACCCAAGAGTATGCCTAAGGGAGTACTACCTATGTTTCCAATTTCTAGGGATCCCCCCGAAGGGGGAACTTGAGTAACCCAAGAGTATGCCTAAGGGAGTACTACCTATGTTTCCAATTTCTAGGGATCCCCCCGAAGGGGGAACTTTAGGGGAACAAAGCACCTAGATTATCTACAAGAGCGTTTCCAATTTCTAGGGATCCCCCCGAAGGGGGAACTCGGCGGTAGGGATCCGGATCGTATAGGTCACGATTAGTTTCCAATTTCTAGGGATCCCCCCGAAGGGGGAACAACTTCCATCGCTAAGAAGCTCTCTCAATCAGGTAGTTTCCAATTTCTAGGGATCCCCCCGAAGGGGGAACCCTAAGGCAGGGAATGACATAAACCTGCCTAAAAATGTTTCCAATTTCTAGGGATCCCCCCGAAGGGGGAACGACACCATCATCTACCGTTACGCTTACAACTTCGGTAGTTTCCAATTTCTAGGGATCCCCCCGAAGGGGGAACTCGAAGAAGGTTGGCACGACACCGTCGTCCAATACCTCTAGTTTCCAATTTCTAGGGATCCCCCCGAAGGGGGAACTAGTATTGGGTCGTATACCCAGGAACACCTCCGGCTTGTTTCCAATTTCTAGGGATCCCCCCGAAGGGGGAACCCGTAAGGTGGAGTTTAAACAAAACGGAGTCCGTTTGATAGTTTCCAATTTCTAGGGATCCCCCCGAAGGGGGAACAGGTTGAACGCCTCGCCTAGATGTGAAGACAATCCACCGTTTCCAATTTCTAGGGATCCCCCCGAAGGGGGAACCTGAAACATTCCCTCTACGGGCCTTAATTGCCCCAGGAAGGTTTCCAATTTCTAGGGATCCCCCCGAAGGGGGAACTTGATTGGCTCACCGACCTCGAGACGTGGGACCCCGGTTTCCAATTTCTAGGGATCCCCCCGAAGGGGGAACTCCGGGGCTACGAAACGCATCCCCATTACTATGTAATGTTTCCAATTTCTAGGGATCCCCCCGAAGGGGGAACCACAAAAGCGCGAGCGCGCTAGGAAGCGTTTCAACAAGTTTCCAATTTCTAGGGATCCCCCCGAAGGGGGAACACTTGCTAGTATTGTGTGAGCGCACAAACGGCGCTGACCATGTTTCCAATTTCTAGGGATCCCCCCGAAGGGGGAACAGTAAAATACGAGGTGTACTCGCGCCACCAAGCCACCTCGGTTTCCAATTTCTAGGGATCCCCCCGAAGGGGGAACTACTGGTTAATTCTAGAAACCGGGTGGAACCGGGTGTTTCCAATTTCTAGGGATCCCCCCGAAGGGGGAACCTCATAGTACGTAGCATCAACGGTAAAACAATGTACTGTTTCCAATTTCTAGGGATCCCCCCGAAGGGGGAACTTGGTTGCTGAGGATTTCTTCTTTCGTGAACATAACTGTTTCCAATTTCTAGGGATCCCCCCGAAGGGGGAACACAAGTATATTCAGGACTGCACAATACACCCGTCTGCTGTTTCCAATTTCTAGGGATCCCCCCGAAGGGGGAACGTTGTTTATCCCAATTAAAGGGAGGATCGTATGGCAGTTTCCAATTTCTAGGGATCCCCCCGAAGGGGGAACAAAATCCGGCAATACTAATAAGTAAATCCGGATCATCGTTTCCAATTTCTAGGGATCCCCCCGAAGGGGGAACTTGCAATTGCAGTTAATTGCAGATGTTACTGCATCCGGTTTCCAATTTCTAGGGATCCCCCCGAAGGGGGAACCGGTCTTTCACTGACCATACGGTCAGCTTCCGGAGTTGGTTTCCAATTTCTAGGGATCCCCCCGAAGGGGGAACAGCTTCCTGGTGGAAGCCAACCTTTGGCGAGTTGAGTTTCCAATTTCTAGGGATCCCCCCGAAGGGGGAACACGAATTCAATCTTCGTGAGATAGACGAGATCTTCCAAGTTTCCAATTTCTAGGGATCCCCCCGAAGGGGGAACTTGATGGGGTAGTCATGGTTATCCGCGGTGGGTCAACAAGTTTCCAATTTCTAGGGATCCCCCCGAAGGGGGAACATGAGCCCGCTCCCGAGGTGGTATATCCGCACTGCACGCTTGTTTCCAATTTCTAGGGATCCCCCCGAAGGGGGAACAAGATAAAAAGGCTACCTAATGGATCTCAGTCCTTAGGTGTTTCCAATTTCTAGGGATCCCCCCGAAGGGGGAACGGAGGTTTGTATGACCAAGCCACTAAGTCGGATGTTGTTTCCAATTTCTAGGGATCCCCCCGAAGGGGGAACGTCCCTAGGGGGACAGTGGCTTTCACTCCGAATTCTTGTTTCCAATTTCTAGGGATCCCCCCGAAGGGGGAACAATAACTGATCCTACTAAACCTTGTGGTACTTCACGTAAAGTTTCCAATTTCTAGGGATCCCCCCGAAGGGGGAACCCGGTAAATCTACCGCTCTCGCGAAGTCCGAATGGGCTGAGTTTCCAATTTCTAGGGATCCCCCCGAAGGGGGAACCTAATTACTCTCTCAGTGAGATTCAAAGCCAAGCTGGTCGTTTCCAATTTCTAGGGATCCCCCCGAAGGGGGAACGCTAAGCTGGATCCTAACCAACTTCAGCAGCTAAAGTTTCCAATTTCTAGGGATCCCCCCGAAGGGGGAACGCAGATTCATTCTGCAGGGAAGTGGCATTTTGATCCAAAGAGTTTCCAATTTCTAGGGATCCCCCCGAAGGGGGAACCTTCCTTTAAAATCCGGACGATTTCTGCAGCCTCTCGCAGGTTTCCAATTTCTAGGGATCCCCCCGAAGGGGGAACATCCCCAGGATCGGCGCAATCGGGATCAGGATCAGGATGTTTCCAATTTCTAGGGATCCCCCCGAAGGGGGAACTAGACTAACCTCCCCCAACACCAGCACCCAGGTATTTCAGTTTCCAATTTCTAGGGATCCCCCCGAAGGGGGAACTGGAGTCAAAGAGCCTACGGCAGGCAAATGACTGTTTAAAGGTTTCCAATTTCTAGGGATCCCCCCGAAGGGGGAACCAACTTCAAAGTGCAGCTGCATACAAACCTCCCTTTAATTAGGTTTCCAATTTCTAGGGATCCCCCCGAAGGGGGAACATCCGCATGTCCGTGGCTGAAGCCCTCGGGCTTCCCGTTTCCAATTTCTAGGGATCCCCCCGAAGGGGGAACGCGTGTGGGTTGTAGCGGTATTCAACCACTACACTAGGAGTTTCCAATTTCTAGGGATCCCCCCGAAGGGGGAACGTCGAAGTAAATTCTAGTAGTGTCGTAGTTGGGGTTAGGTTTCCAATTTCTAGGGATCCCCCCGAAGGGGGAACCAATAAAAGGGAGGTAGTTATGTACACAATGGTAGAGTTTCCAATTTCTAGGGATCCCCCCGAAGGGGGAACTCCGAGATGAACTCACCAACGAACTGAAGAGACTCAAGTTTCCAATTTCTAGGGATCCCCCCGAAGGGGGAACCCGGTACGACCGGTGGCCATTCTGCTTGGACGTCTTTGCTTGTTTCCAATTTCTAGGGATCCCCCCGAAGGGGGAACGAGAGATCGATCCGGCAGCAGAGGAGCTAACGATTAACTGTTTCCAATTTCTAGGGATCCCCCCGAAGGGGGAACCCTTTTTTGTTTGGAAGAATGCTTGATGGTATGCAAGGTTTCCAATTTCTAGGGATCCCCCCGAAGGGGGAACCTACGCCGAGTTTCGCCGCTAACGAGCCAAACGCCTGGGGTTTCCAATTTCTAGGGATCCCCCCGAAGGGGGAACGTTTGCTTCATGGCTACAGAAGCAGTCTGAGGCCATCTTGTTTCCAATTTCTAGGGATCCCCCCGAAGGGGGAACGCACAAGTGGCACCTTCACCCAAGCAAATCGGGCCCAGGTTTCCAATTTCTAGGGATCCCCCCGAAGGGGGAACAAAGCCATTCGAGGGGATTCGCGTTTCAAAAACCTGGTGTTTCCAATTTCTAGGGATCCCCCCGAAGGGGGAACGTGCAAAAGCTGATCCGGTATTTACCTTGAGTTTATGTTTCCAATTTCTAGGGATCCCCCCGAAGGGGGAACAAAGCCATTCGAGGGGATTCGCGTTTCAAAAACCTGGTGTTTCCAATTTCTAGGGATCCCCCCGAAGGGGGAACGTGCAAAAGCTGATCCGGTATTTACCTTGAGTTTATGTTTCCAATTTCTAGGGATCCCCCCGAAGGGGGAACAGATCCGGGCCTTCAGGCTTTCACCATTGACCTCGAGATGTTTCCAATTTCTAGGGATCCCCCCGAAGGGGGAACGGCACCCTGCTACGACGGTTGGGTCGTACTGGAGGAGTTTCCAATTTCTAGGGATCCCCCCGAAGGGGGAACTTTCACCAGAAGTTTGTAAGCAACCTGGTGGACCAAAAGGCTTGTTTCCAATTTCTAGGGATCCCCCCGAAGGGGGAACTTTATAAAGCCCACGTTAGCCCTGCTAACGCTCAATTGTTTCCAATTTCTAGGGATCCCCCCGAAGGGGGAACAGGACCAAACATTGCATGTTGTTGAGGTCTCTATCAAGTTTCCAATTTCTAGGGATCCCCCCGAAGGGGGAACAAGGAGAGGTCAATTTCACCCAGAGTTGGGTGTTGGAGTTGTTTCCAATTTCTAGGGATCCCCCCGAAGGGGGAACAGTCTTCAGAATCATAATCGAAGCTAGACTCGTCATGTTTCCAATTTCTAGGGATCCCCCCGAAGGGGGAACAATCTAATCATCATTCCAAATGCAGTCAAAACTTTGGGGTTTCCAATTTCTAGGGATCCCCCCGAAGGGGGAACACGCCGAAGGTCGTAGTCCATCCGCAGGGAAATTCACGTTTCCAATTTCTAGGGATCCCCCCGAAGGGGGAACAGCCATAATCATCCTCCTATCTCAGCAGGTGAATCACGTTTCCAATTTCTAGGGATCCCCCCGAAGGGGGAACCCGCTTAACGAAGCGGTGCCCATATCTGACTTAGTCTATAATAGTTTCCAATTTCTAGGGATCCCCCCGAAGGGGGAACAAGAGACTGAACTCCTCGAGGGCATTCCGTGCCCTGGTTTCCAATTTCTAGGGATCCCCCCGAAGGGGGAACTAAAATCTCTGAAATAGCCATGTCCAGAACTTCTAGTTTCCAATTTCTAGGGATCCCCCCGAAGGGGGAACAAATGTTCGGCACAGCCTACCCCAACTACTACATGGTGTTTCCAATTTCTAGGGATCCCCCCGAAGGGGGAACAAGCTTACGGCTTTTCTGTCCCCATTCATGACATCTGGTTTCCAATTTCTAGGGATCCCCCCGAAGGGGGAACTTTATACAGTGTTTGGAGAACGAGGGAGAGAGGAGCGTTTCCAATTTCTAGGGATCCCCCCGAAGGGGGAACGAGGAGTCTATATGGATATTCGCAACGCCTACCGGACGTTTCCAATTTCTAGGGATCCCCCCGAAGGGGGAACGTCAAAGGTTGCACACGGTTGACTCGCGATCAAATGTTTCCAATTTCTAGGGATCCCCCCGAAGGGGGAACGACCAGTCCATGTGGTCTATCAGCCACCGGAATTCCTCTTTGTTTCCAATTTCTAGGGATCCCCCCGAAGGGGGAACATGAAGTCCCCTTTGTTAAAGGGATTGTAAACATACAGTTTCCAATTTCTAGGGATCCCCCCGAAGGGGGAACCTTGAGGGGGAGGTTTAGATTAACCTAGTCGATATCGTTTCCAATTTCTAGGGATCCCCCCGAAGGGGGAACAATGAAGACTTTGCGACTAACCCAAGAGGTAATTGATGTTTCCAATTTCTAGGGATCCCCCCGAAGGGGGAACCACGTTATCCAAATGCTGGTAAACACAAGCTTGGTAAAGTTTCCAATTTCTAGGGATCCCCCCGAAGGGGGAACCCCCACAAGTGTATAACACCTGTAGAGTCTATCCACGGTGTTTCCAATTTCTAGGGATCCCCCCGAAGGGGGAACTTGATCTAGTCTTCCCCCATCAAGGCTGCCAATCAGGCAGTTTCCAATTTCTAGGGATCCCCCCGAAGGGGGAACAATCGGCAGGGAATGACTGAAGCCTGCCTTCAAAAGTTTCCAATTTCTAGGGATCCCCCCGAAGGGGGAACTTTGGGGTTGGTCCAGAGCCCCTCATCTGGGGTTACCCAGTTTCCAATTTCTAGGGATCCCCCCGAAGGGGGAACGTGAAAACAGGAAAATTATGCTCAAACTCGTTAAGAAGTTTCCAATTTCTAGGGATCCCCCCGAAGGGGGAACACAAAATGCAATACCACTTCAACGTTTTGTTGAACGGTTTCCAATTTCTAGGGATCCCCCCGAAGGGGGAACTGTAGAGTCTTCCTTATTGTTATCAATGTTTAGTAGCTGTTTCCAATTTCTAGGGATCCCCCCGAAGGGGGAACGGCATTCCACGACTTGTACCTGTGTTAGCAAGTACAGGGTTTCCAATTTCTAGGGATCCCCCCGAAGGGGGAACTACGTCTTCAGGGTTTAGGTACACATCGTACCCGTTGGTGTTTCCAATTTCTAGGGATCCCCCCGAAGGGGGAACACGTATACGAGAAGTTTGAAGACTATGTTCCGTATCACTGTTTCCAATTTCTAGGGATCCCCCCGAAGGGGGAACTGCCTCTTCCCTTAGCCAAGGGAAGAAAACACCTATGGTTTCCAATTTCTAGGGATCCCCCCGAAGGGGGAACCCAATACCTGCTCTCCAATTGAGTCCTCCAGATCCACGTTTCCAATTTCTAGGGATCCCCCCGAAGGGGGAACACGAGATCTTCCAAACTATTAAAAACGAATAACTAAAGTTTCCAATTTCTAGGGATCCCCCCGAAGGGGGAACGTGGATTAGGATACCACTTCCCGGCAGAATGAATCTGCAGTTTCCAATTTCTAGGGATCCCCCCGAAGGGGGAACGAGCAAATCAGGGCGGCAAAAGCCGCGTACCGGGCTGCCAGTTTCCAATTTCTAGGGATCCCCCCGAAGGGGGAACCCCTACGTGATGACTACACCATCGACTCTGACCTGTGTTTCCAATTTCTAGGGATCCCCCCGAAGGGGGAACACTAAATCCCCAGTCTAGCCATCAGGTCTGCAAGCTGTTTCCAATTTCTAGGGATCCCCCCGAAGGGGGAACCAGCGAGGAACTTGTCGATGGGTTTCCTAATCGAAGTTTCCAATTTCTAGGGATCCCCCCGAAGGGGGAACCTGAAACGCAGAATTTGAACCTTGTACATAGTTAATGTTTCCAATTTCTAGGGATCCCCCCGAAGGGGGAACAGCTCAGTAGGGAGGTTTATGAGTATAGAGTATATAACTGTTTCCAATTTCTAGGGATCCCCCCGAAGGGGGAACCTCCAAAATATTTGGGATGAGGTTGAGTATGTCAAGGTTTCCAATTTCTAGGGATCCCCCCGAAGGGGGAACTGTGGGGTACATCTCCTTGAGCTTCCTGCTCACCTGTGGTTTCCAATTTCTAGGGATCCCCCCGAAGGGGGAACAGTCATCACGCAGTATGACGTTGAGGCAGCCAAACAGTTTCCAATTTCTAGGGATCCCCCCGAAGGGGGAACAACACCCAGGTGAAATACCTGGGTGTGTTGGGGGAGGTTTCCAATTTCTAGGGATCCCCCCGAAGGGGGAACATCATAATCAACCTCCATCTAGCAGTCTACACGTTTTGTTTCCAATTTCTAGGGATCCCCCCGAAGGGGGAACTGAAGACAACCTGGATCCCCGCAGTGGCATTGCACAGTTTCCAATTTCTAGGGATCCCCCCGAAGGGGGAACCCGAGAAGCTCTCGGATTGTAACTTAATCAAGGCTGCAAGTTTCCAATTTCTAGGGATCCCCCCGAAGGGGGAACCATTTGGAATAAAGACAGGAACGGTTACGTTATCAAGTTTCCAATTTCTAGGGATCCCCCCGAAGGGGGAACCTGAAATTGGCCTAACCAACTGGACCTGTACATAGGTGTTTCCAATTTCTAGGGATCCCCCCGAAGGGGGAACGTGAGTTTGAAGCGGTAATCTGGAAGTAATCTTTCGCGTTTCCAATTTCTAGGGATCCCCCCGAAGGGGGAACTTTGTCTGAATCCAATGTATATAGCCGTCCTCATCAAGTTTCCAATTTCTAGGGATCCCCCCGAAGGGGGAACGACAGAATAATGTCATATACACGTCTGCTGAGCAAATTGTTTCCAATTTCTAGGGATCCCCCCGAAGGGGGAACTCAAGAGGGCAGCAGCACGATTCGGGATAGGGTTGGAGTTTCCAATTTCTAGGGATCCCCCCGAAGGGGGAACATCCACAGGGGATCGCCTGCACCACAGAGATCTCTCGTTTCCAATTTCTAGGGATCCCCCCGAAGGGGGAACTTTGGGAGGTTAGCTATGTACGTAGGTATGGAGTATAAAGTTTCCAATTTCTAGGGATCCCCCCGAAGGGGGAACTCGATGGCGACTACTTGAACGTTGCATCCCAACTGCTTGTTTCCAATTTCTAGGGATCCCCCCGAAGGGGGAACAAGGTATCCGCAGCATCATCAAGCTGCGGATACAACGGTTTCCAATTTCTAGGGATCCCCCCGAAGGGGGAACCGTAAAACTGCCTCGGGGTTGCAGCCGTGCTGCAGAGTGTTTCCAATTTCTAGGGATCCCCCCGAAGGGGGAACTGGTAAAGGAGGTAAACATGGTTGAGAAGCCCATCACAAAAGTTTCCAATTTCTAGGGATCCCCCCGAAGGGGGAACCCTCCTAAAGGCAGGGAATCACTAAACCTGCCTAAAAATAGTTTCCAATTTCTAGGGATCCCCCCGAAGGGGGAACAGGCAGCCTTTTATGAGGAGTTAGATGTTACAGTCCGAGGTTTCCAATTTCTAGGGATCCCCCCGAAGGGGGAACATCAGATGAGTGAAATCCAGTAAGTTCAGTTTTAGCAAGTTTCCAATTTCTAGGGATCCCCCCGAAGGGGGAACTTGAAACATTCCACACCAAATTCCTCATTATTGAGGGTTTCCAATTTCTAGGGATCCCCCCGAAGGGGGAACGTTCTTTATTCCCACACAAGGGAGGTTAATTATGCGTTGTTTCCAATTTCTAGGGATCCCCCCGAAGGGGGAACAGTAGTCTACAAGTAGTCTAGTTTAGTCCTCTTCTAGTTTCCAATTTCTAGGGATCCCCCCGAAGGGGGAACTTGCGGGAGGCTAACGAGGTTCTGTATGCCTTAGGCATGTTTCCAATTTCTAGGGATCCCCCCGAAGGGGGAACTTGTCGGCAATGGTCTTACGGGTCCGCCGTAAGAAGCGTTTCCAATTTCTAGGGATCCCCCCGAAGGGGGAACTCTACCCCTATTAAACCCAAGCAGGGCAAGGAATGCAAGACCCATTTGCGAGGGGGTCGGTCGAAGAGGGCAAAAAAGAGCTTGGGAGAGGGGGGTGAGAGGCCTGAAAGCCTTGTGGCGCAAGGCATCGAGCGGGTCAACGAAAGAATCGGCCTTTGCGGGTTTTGGCGAGGCGCTCGCAAAAGCGTTGATACCGTTTTTGTGTGCTTTTGAGAACATCAAGTACTGAAGTGGGTGGAGAGTTGCTTGAGCTAGACAACGATCGAGTGGGGGGGTGCAGTTAAGGGGGGCCCACCCCAGATTTCCACTTGGTCAAGGGCGTGGCTGGTGAGGGGATAGAAGCGGACGCTGTCCTCATCGGGCTTGACCCTTTTCCGGAGCCGTAGCTTGAGCTCCTCGAACTTGTCCTTGTCGAGGACACACTCGAACACGCTGTATTGCACGCGCTTGCCGTAGCCTTCTAGCAGGTCGGCAATTTTCTTGCGGCGCTTATCACAAGGGGTGTCGTAGGTAACGACATAAAGAAACATCAGCGAATCCGGTAAGGCTGATACAGGTCTTGAGGATTATAGACAGAATGCTTAAATTTCTTAACCTGCTGCGTCAGCAAATCCCAGCGGGGTTGATCCCCATCGGGGGTTTGGATGGATCCCTCCATTCTCTGGAGAAAAGCTTTGAGATACTTCTTTCTGCCAGCATCGCTGAGAAAACAGCCCCCATCTCGATACTCGAAGTCTTCTTGGATATCCATAACACCGCTGTTGACCAGCCACAGTACCAGTGAGTCCACAATAGGCGCTCGGAACTCTTCCAGCAAATCGGAAACCAAAGCAGCATGGCGTTCACTGCTAGCGTGCAAGCAACCCTGATAGGGATCCAAATCTTGCAGCTCAATCAGGGTTAATAGATGGTTCCAGAGCACCATGTAGCCAAAGCTGAGCATGGCATTCACTGGATTGGTGGGCGGCTGTCGGGTGCGCTTGATCAAAACAAATCCTTTTTGTTGTAAGCAATTGCCCAATTCGGGAAAATACAAAGCTGCGCCGATCCCTTCAATGCCTCGCAATTGATCCAGCGAAGTAGCCTGCAGAGCTTGAGCGGCCAAGTGTTCCAGGCTGCGCAGGGTTAGATCCCTGGTTTCGCTGGGGCGCTGCCTAAGTTGTCGCATCAACAGCACGCGGCCATTGAGGAGCTTAGCTCGCACTATTTGGGCTGCTGTTTGCAGTCTCCATGCTTCAGGGAGCGCCTGTTGCCAATGGGCCAGGCGGCGGTAGCCCCTTTCAATGGGAATGAGGCGACCGTAGCAATAGCCGAGCCGGGAGAGGTAGGCAATGGGGATATTGCGCTTCAAGCACTCCCTCACAACATCGGTAGTCACCTGAGAGCGGCCAAAGATTAAAATTTGCTCCAGCAAGGGCAGAGGCATCTCTTGCAAGAGCGACTCGCCCAAATGAACCAGCACAAACTCTTGCCTGAGGCTTAGCCTGCACCCTTGCTGGGAAACATACAAGGTTCGCATTATTGATCATCTCGACGCAGACTCTCTGAGCCTCGCCTTGGCTCTATGGAAGTGCTGGTCTTGGATTGGCGCTCTTCTGGCAAAACCTCCACGTCAATTTCAGGGCTTGACAAAAGATCCATGACCATCTCTGTTAAGCTTCCAGAAAAGAAGCTGGCAATGGCAACCAAAATAGTGTTGGTAATCACGGCTGCCAGGCCCAAGGGAGCAATGAGCAAAATGGCCAGTGTAATCGAGCCATTGATTACGGCTGTAACAAGGTTTCTGAGAACTTTGGCATTGATCTTCTTTTTGGGCATTTTGTTACTCCAAAAATTCTTCGAGATTTCTTCTATCTCAAGGGCCAGATTACTTGAAAATCATCAGCATCTTTCTTGAGCTCCTCAAGATACTTTTTCCTAGGATCTGCCGTTGCCCCAAAAACGGTAACCACTTGGTAATCACCCAAATCGGCAATCCAAACCGGAGAGGGCAGAGCACCTCCCTGTACACCCCCGCACAAGAATTTGTCGTACCGGCCTTCATCTTGTCGGCCTAAGCGATGCAAAGTTGCCAGGGCATAGGGTTTGTTGAAATCTTCCTCGCCGCTGCAGACTACGATCCTGCAGTTGGCATCCACCGCTTGCGGCCATTTATCCCTCTGAACCTGGCCAGCACTTCTTGGGCTATCGGGGTTAATGGCCTGCTTGGTTAGAGTCTTGAGAGCGTCAAAGAAGTTGCCCAGGCGCTTTTGGAAAAGCTTCTGAAACCCGGCCACCGACTCCGCCAGCTTCCAAAAGGCATCCTCCGACCTGGGAATTAGGGTAGAGCCGCGCCACCAGGGAGCCCGCTCCCGGTTCTGGCGGGAGTAGCAGGGTCTTCTAGCTCCTTGACCCACACCTCCCAGATGGAACATCATCCAGGTGAGGTTAGTAAAGAGCTTTTCCACCGCCTCTTGATCTTCCTGGGAAGCATAGTTTTGACACTCGCCAGAAAGACTTAAGATGAGGATCCCTTCTTGTCGGCCTGCGGGTCTATTTCTTCCTTCCCGATTGGGCTCTGGCTCCGGCTGAGAGACTTTGCCATTTAGGAGATCTACATGGATCCAGCCGTGTTTTTGCTTAGGGGTAATGGCGCCAAAAAGTTGCCCTTCCCACTCCTGCACCTGATCGACCGGCAAAACTCCCAGGGCAAAGGTGCGGAACCAATAGCGCAGCATATTCTTAAAGGCTACGGGCCGCACTTCGGCGATGGATCGGTTGTCGTAGCGATTCTTATCGGGCCTCCAGTTGACTACCTGCCGCCCGTGAATGAGTTGGCCTTTTAGCTCAAAGGGCAGGCGCAAGAATTCTCCTTGGCTCTTGTCCAGTGATTTCCCTAAGGGGATCAGCCGACCGTAGCCGGTATTCACCTGGGATCCCACCCCTTGCTCCAGCCCTTGGATCAGCCACTCTTTGACTTGATCCAGCATCTCATCGGTGCAGCCGGGGCCTTTGCGCAGGCCAATTAAAAAAGTGGCTTGCTTGAGAGAAAAGAACAAGTTAGGGTTAGGCGAGTAGTCAAGATTTTTTCCATTCCATTTCCAGATACTATTGGCAATATCTACAGCTAGACCCCCCGTTTTAGAATTATCGGGATCCTCTCGCCGTTGGGGCCGATTGGGTACCGGGTAGGCATCCAAAAAGATAACCTTGCCGGCCCTGTCTTTTTCGTCAGCTTGTAGGTGCCCAAACCAAGGAGCTACGGCTTTGTCTGCTTGCTCCCAAGATAAATTGCGCTCCTGCATCAGCTCTCGAATGGCCTGGGAGCGGGCCACGCCGCACAGGGTGGAGCTGGGAATGTAAGGGATCCCTAAGGGATCGAAAGCGGGGAGCAACATGCTCTCTGGACCCTTGGCCCCACCGACTCGAATTCGCCAGGGACAAGTAACCTGAAAGGTGTCGCTGGCAATGCGTTGGGTGCGCTCATTCAAAACTTTCAGGCGGGCTCCAAGGTTGATCGTTGTTTCCACTTGGTGCGCCAGCTCCGCTTTGGTGCCGTCTTTAGAAGCATCAAGCGGCGCTCGCATCCAGCGCAGATATTCAATAAAGCCAGCGGTGGGATCCGGCCTGGGCGTGGGATCCAAGGAGTGACCCAGCCAAGGCGAGGGCGGAGGATTGTTGCCTCCTCCACCGCGCGGCTGGTTTCCCCCTCCATTGCCTCCTCTAGGAGAATTAGGGCCCCGATTTTCCTGAGGCGGCCGGCGGCTGGGATCCCCTGGCCTGGGGGGACGAGGAAGCGGCTGAGGAGCGTTGCCAGGACGAGTAGGGCGATTGCCAGTCATGGGATCTTCTCCAAAAGTGGGAAACAGCGTTAGGAATTGCCAAGGGTTTGCCGAAATTTGCGCAACATAGCGCTGGTGCCAATTTCTAGGGCGCGTCGAATGAGTTGAGGTACAAGATTGGGGATGTCGAAGTCTGGAAAAAGCCAGCTGCAGCTTGATTCTACGTAGTCTTCTCCCTGCAGAATAAAGATCCGCAAACTTCGCTCACCCAAGATCCAAACTTCCGGCACGCCGATGGCTCTATAGGCCTCGATAAAAGTTCGGGAAGTAACGTCGGACTCAATGGCCAGATCAGGCGGGGGCAATAGATCAACATCAATTCTTCCCTCACACCCTCGCATCTGCTCCAGGTTATTGACATAGAAGCAGGTGTCAGGCTCTACCCCAGCACTGCCAGACTTTTTAAGGGTTGTTGAGCCAAAGTCTTCCCAGTCTCTCCCTTGAGAATCAAGGAGAGCTTTCACAATATCTCCGGCAATGCGGTGAGGGCGCTCATGTTTGGACAAGGGAGACATGATCTCTAACGTGCCGTTGTAATAGGCAATGCGAGTGTGGCGGTCTTCCCCTAACTCTTCCAAGATGCTCTCAAAGTCTTGCCAAGTCAGCGAATGGATGACCACTTGGCTTCCTTCACACAGGGAAATAGACTGGATTGGAACAGCTACACTCATTAGTCCCCCCCGCTAACGTCATGGTAAATGGCTGTAGCCCAGAAGCTGAATTCTTGCGCCAAGGCAAGTCCCAGTCCTGTTAAGCCCAGGTACTCTTCAACTCCCAACCCCATGAGACGATCCAGGCCGTTGGATTTGGCAATTTCGTTTTGACCGGAGATCTTTTCTAGGCAATCGAAAAACTCCTTGACCACCTCTTTTTTGCCCTCTTGGCTAAGGGCGTCTTCTTCGGCCTTGAGGCGCAGCAGGCCCCAAGTAGAAAGATAGGTGTAGAGCTCCACAGCCTGGTTTTTTTGCTCTTTTAGCCTTTCTGGATCCCTGGTTTGCGCTCTGAGCTGGCACAGGGATTCGTAAACGGGCTTGGCCAATGTACGCGGGTCAAAGCTATTCATAAAACCTCCCTCCTAGGTTGAGATCTAGTTCAAAGACAGCTCCACAAAGCCTCGGCCCAAGCTTTCCTGGCCGCCAATCTGCATAATCTGGTTGGATTGCAGCAGATCTCGAAACTCTTTCATTGCCTCCTCAGAACTGCCACTTGCTTGGGCGGTAACCCCCCAGGTAAAGTACATCAAGCTGTCAGGAGGAATGGCCTCTTCATAGCGGAAGCCTCCTTCCACAACCTTGTGCTCGCTAAGCTTGACTTTCACCTGCCGCCACAGGCTCATTTGAATGAGGGTGGCACAGTGCTGATCTGGTAAAACAATCACGCGACTGATATTAGGATCTTTGGTGTAGCTCTTCCATTCCGACCATTGTCGAAGACCCTCTTTGAGAATGGCATCTTTGAGGTAGATAGGCTGGTTTGTTTCCAAGTTGGTGCTATAGGGATCCGGCACTGACAGATCCTGGCCTGTTAGCCGCAGCCAGCGCTTAAGCAGAAGCGGGCAGCTTATCCACACCACTCCATGGCTAAGGGAGGGCACGGGGATCCACAGCAAAGAGCCATCCCCAATCCAAATGGATCCCTGGGTCAGCTGATCCCCTTCCCCAATTTCGTTGCCAAAGAGCTCAAATTTTTTGTCTTTATCGGCCACGCTGGCCCGCAACCTGCCCCGGATGGTGCTGGAAGGGATGTAGGGCAAATGGGTGTGGGATTCGCGGGCAATGCCCAAGAGGTTGCCTTCTTGGGTGGTGCCGCCGGTGTGCAGGGGAGTCAATAGATGGAGGTAGGCAATCTGAAAAGTCATGGATGGGCTCCTTTTGCGAGTAAGTATTCAAGGACTGAAAGCAAAACTCAGTTGGCCCAAGGCAGCCATAGGAGCTCGCTATAGCCCAACAGCCGCCAGCGGTGGAACACGTTGAGCCGGCCATCTTCTAGCTCGGGCTCTTCTTGGTTGAGGGGGGCCGGCTGCTCCAGGTAGTAGATACTGCCAGGGGGCGCGGCAAAAACTTGGGGGGCGGGCAGGCTCATCTGCCGCTGCTCTGGGGGGCGATCCACCCGCAGGCGGCCGTTGATGGGAACGGGCTTGCCGGTGGCCACGCTCACCAGGGGGCCGGTGAGGGAGTGAGCAGGATGGGGAGTGGCCAATCGCCATTCCCACGGCCAGGCGCGGCAGAGGGAACGCCCGTCCACCTTTTTGATGAACACACCTGGGGTCACCAAGTAGGCCAAAGCGCGTCGGGCTTGGCAAAAGGCGGCCTGAGAAAGGTCCTGCAACTGCTGCCACTGCTCCTGCAGCTTCGGACAGGGGGCCAGCAAAGCGCAGTGGCCTTCTCCCCCCAGCCGCAGCACTGCTTCCTGAGTAAGGGGTAGGGGATCCCAGGCTTCGCGATCTGGATCCCAGCCCTCGATGGAAAGGGCCAAACTCCAGCCCGGCTGAAGGCGGATGCAGGTCTCCACAAAGTAGCCATCGGCTTCTCGCACTTGCCGCTTGCTCACCTGCAGGGTGTTGTGGGGTCGCACTTCATACTTCAGCGGTGGCTTAACGGCCTGGCTGAGATCCCAGCCTTTGCCTTCCAGCGCCTTTTGCACCGCCTCGAAGGGCAGATAGCCTCCTGTTTTCTTCTTCTTGCTGCTCTGGCTGCCTTCGGGTTCCTCCTCTGCTGGCCTCAGGGACACCAACGGGGCTGGCCGGGTGGGATCCCAGTGGCAATGGAAGTAGGGATCCGTCTTGTCCAACCAAGGAACGGGAACAAGGGGGAATCCGTCTTCCAGATGCAGAGGGGCGGGGAAATAGAGCCTTTCGTCGTGGCAGAGAAAGGGGCCCCGCAGCCGCAGCGTCATCGGCTGGCCCAGGTAGGCTTGAACAGCCCCGGCCAAGGTGTGGCCACTGGGGGGAAAGCTGCTGTTGGCCCAGGCCCGCTCTCCCGGGGCAAAGGGCTTGGCATCCCGAAACATCCACACATCCAAGGGTGATAGGGTAAACCAACTCATCGGCTGTTCCTCCCCAATTTCACGGTGCGGTTGCGCAGCACAAAAGCTGCCAACTTGAACCAGTTTTTGATCTCCAGATCCCACTCCTGGGGCTGGGCGGGCAGGCTGTGCTGCCAAAAATGCTGGATAAACTCCACAAGCTTGTTCTGGAAGTGCTCTTTCTGCTCCGATTCCTGTTTGAAGAGATCCCGGCGGCTGCAAAAGAGCGTGGCCCAGGCTGGCACCGCCTCTGGGCTGGGGGCAGGATGTTGCTCCCACAGTTGGGCTGCCTGCTCAAACAAGGAGCTTTGATCCTGCTGCTGGCCCATGAGCTTCCAGTCAAAATCAAGGAGGTCTTTCCACTTGTCGAACGTGTCGAACTTGCTGGTGCTCACCAGTTGGTTGCCATTGGCAAACAGCACCCGCACCTGCACGCTGTCTTTGGGGCAGCCATGGGCATAGAGGTGGCCCTTGGCTTCTTCTTCCGCCTGCCAAAGGTTTTCCAGAGCAATGGCCAGAGGCACCGAGTGATGGGCAATCACCACGCCGAAGCTGATGGTGGCTGCGGATCCCAGGGTAAAGAGGGGGCGCCGGCTCAAACCTTCGGGAGGCCGCCCTTTTTTCCACTGCCAGTAGTCCCCCAGGTTCTCAAACTCCCGCCAGTCATCCTCTCCCCCCCGGAAACACTGGCGAATATCCCACAGCCAGCCATCCCACTCCCAGAGGTTGGTGTAGGCCAAAACGTCGTCCCCACCGGCGTAGATGAGCTTGCCTGCATAGCGTTGCTCTGTTAGGTAGGGCACCAACTGGCCGGAAAAATCCAGCAGGGCGCGGCTTAGGGCGCTGTGGGTGGCAGGCCCCATGCGCTTGCGGCTGTTTTTGACAAACTTCTGAAAAGCGTCTTTGACTTGCTCCAGCTCCTCCTTGTCCTTGCCAAAGACCTCGCCAATGGCTTCCGTTTGCCCGTTGGCCAGCCGCTGTAGGGGTTGAGGCAGATAGTCGTAGTAGGATTTCATCTTCTCGCCCCTGAGCCATTTGCCCATGTCGTCACCATCCCCAGCAGCCAGCACGTACCAACTGGCGGGGTTAACGCTGGGGTAGTAGCGGCCTAGAAGAGTCTCGATGTCCTGCCGGTAGCTTCTTTGCGTTTCCTCGTCCAGCTCCAGGTCTTCCACCAGCCAACCAGCATTGAGCAGACGGGGATGGTAGCGCAGGTTCTGCCGGTCGGCCCACGGGATCCCCCATTTGCCCCGCATTTCCCGCAGCACCCCTCTGACCTCCGGGTAGCGGGCCTCCACTGCCTGACAGGCCTGCTCGAAGTGCTCTCGTTCCCGTCGCCCTTGGGTTTTGAGGTAGCCGGCTACGCCAGCGGTGAGATCCGGGTAGGAAGCGGCAATCTGGTCTTCATCCAGCTCGCGGAAGAGCTCCGGCAGCACTTTGTACAAGCCCCGCTTGAGGGTTTCGGTGGCATTGAGCTGTTCCCGGCCATCGAAGAGCCCGGCCTGCCGCTGCCAAAGCCGCCGACTCTCCCCTTCTGTTATCCACCCCTGCCGCGGTGAGGGATGCACCACCGGCCCCAAGCCCGAAACGGTGCTGCGCGGCCCAAACGCAACGGGGAGCTGCCAATCGCGGGCCTGCTTACAAGCGGCTTGTAGCCGCCGACTTTGCTCCACTGCGGCTGCCCACCAGGATCCCACGTTGAGTCCGGCCTTGTATTGGCGGCGCTGTTGTCTTTGGGGATCCCAAAAGCTAGCCCGCAGAAACTCCAGCTCCTCATCAGCAAAGAGCTTTTGCTTAGCCCCCAGGTGATAGGTGCGGTTTTGGGCACTGACCCAGGGATCCGCATCAATGGAAACCTGAGGGGGCTTGAGGATGCCGGTATCCTTGAGGGCATGAGCCGGGGATCCCAGGGGCACGGCTGCCCAGTAGTGCTGCCACTGGTGCTCCAGCCATCCCTGCCAGGTGGGGTCCTCTGGGTGCAACTGCCTCAGCCAGCGGCGATCCCCCTGCAGGTAATCCAGCACCTTCTGGGCCAACTGCTTCCATTCTTCCTTGAGGGTCTGCTGGGCAAACTGCATGGCCGCTTGCACCCGGTCTTCCGGCAACAGCAGCAGGAGCACGTTGGGAAAACCGGCGGTGAGCAGGGCGTTGGCAGAAGGTTGAGGGATCCATTCTTCAAATTCGGGGTACTTCTCCCGCAGCCAGTGGTCGATTAACGGCTGGCCGTAGAGGCTGGGGTAGAGCAGACAGTCGGGGCCGTATTTCTCGGCAAGCCGCCAACTCATGCGGGCAGAAAGGTAGTGCAGCAGCCAGGATCCGGCCCAAAAGTCCCGCATCTTGCGGCTGGCTTTGATCAACTCTTGGATGGGGTTGAAGGTAAAGCTCACCAAAAAGGGTCGCGTGGGCTCCTCGTAGCCGGCCAAGCATCCGGCCAAGGCTGCGGTGACGCTGGCGTGGCTCCACAGGGATCCGTCTGGCAGCCGGGTTTCTGCCGGCAATAGCAGCAAGCTCTCATCCCCAAACTCCTGACAAATGGCCTGGGGAAAGCACCGCCAAAACCACCAAAACACTTTTTGGGGATCCTCCTCTTGCCAAACCCAATCGGGGATGGCGCTCTCCTCCCGTTCCATCAGGTAGTCTGCACGGGAGCGGGCATCCTTGAGGGCTTGGTGTTGGTCATCGGCCAATTGCCAAAAGCGCTTGCGCCCGGAGAGCAAGTGGCTCATTTCTAGTCCAAGACCCAAGTTGCGATCCTCAACTTGATAGTTGATGGCTATGGGCAAATGGCCAATGGCCGCGCGGTCGCTGGCCGAGGCGATGAGATCGGCATCGCCTATGGGAGAGGATCCCTCGGCTTTGGGAGAAGACCATCCCTGCATCGCCGCCAGTCTGGTCCACGGCCCTTCCTTGGAGCGGCCAGTCCTGTCGTGTAGGGCTTTGAGGGCGGGATCATGTAACAGACCCCAGAGCTTAGCTTGCCAGTAGTAAGACATGGTGTTTTCGCTGGAGAAACAGAACAGTTAGGAACTCCTCGAACATCGATCTGATCCCGGCCAGCCCTCAGTTTTCTTCAGTATTTCTCAATAGCCGTTGTTTGACCAAAAACCCAGAACCTGAGGGCGAACCGATGTCTTTAGCCTACGGAGAAGTGGAAAGATCCCCTTCCAACTTCCCTTCTGCCCAGGTCAATTTGGGAAACAGCTCTTCCAGGCCAGGCAGCAGGTCTTGCAAAACAAAGCTTTCTAGAGCTTCGCTGTTCAAAGGGTCTAGATTCATCTGCACATGGGCAACATCGTTGCGGTACTGGCTGAGGCGAGACCAGAGATCGGCAAGCTGCTTGGCGTCGGGCACATGGGTGGTAATAGGAGGAAGCGCCTGGGGCTGGTCTTCCCGTGGGATGAGGGATCGGCCCGATTCGCCAGTCGCAGGGGGATCTCCAAGGGGCTGGTCTTTCCGCGGAATGAGGGATCCCAGTTGGTGTTCGATCTCCTGCCGCGCTTCCCGCTGGCGGTAGTTGGGCAGCCCCTCACACAAGCAGAGGGCCGAGATCACCCACTCCCGAGCTAAGAGAATTGCCTGCGTGGTGAAGCGTTTCTCCACATACCAGCGCAGCAGTTGAAATTGCTTTTGAACTTGAGCCTTGGCATCCGTAGCTCTGTCTGCTGGCAAAGCCAGTTGGCTGTAGCTATCCTGAATGCTTCGCAGCAGCAGACCAAAAGGCTTGGCAAATTGGCCCACCTCTTCTGCCAACTCCTGGGTGGAGTGCCTTTGCAACCTAAGCAAGTCATCCTCCAAAAGGCTGACCGGTCTTACCAGCTCCAGGGAACGAGAGATATTGCGGATGGCTTGGCCAAAGTTCTGCAGCCGGATGGGCTTGGGATCCCTTTTGCCGAGCTTTGGTTGGCGGTAAAAGTCCCGTTGAACTGTATCCAAAAGTTGGCCCAACTCCAAGGCCGAGCCGGTGCTGATGAATTTGTCGGTAGCTGTCAGCCAATCCAAAAGACGAAGGGCGGGGGTGAGATCGATAATGGGGGTTTCCGCTTGGCCAGAGCGGTACAGACCATAGTAGAGACCCTGAATCTCTACATTTTTGGCCTTGCGCAAAAGGGCAGCTCCCAAGAGCACCAGTAGGGGGATGGAGCGAAAGGCGTGGGTGATATCGAAAACCAGCCGCGTATGGGGCTTGATGCTATCGACCAGCACATCGAAGATCTCCCAGGTCTCTGCCTCGGTTTTCCCTTCAGGAATGGCCTTGGCAATTTTCTCCACGTGGGGGGGTAGGCAGTCCTGTAGATGCTTCCAATGGGTGTCATGTGCTTCTTGGGTTAGCAGCACAATCACCCTCTCGATGTCAAAGAGCTGACAGAGGGCTTTGGCAACATAACGGGTTCTATCGGCTTTCCGCTCCCCAAAAACATACACCGTCTCGCTGTAGGGGCTGGTGCCTAGAGTGGTCAAAAGGGTATTAGCCATAGGGATCCTCTCGATGACGGCTTTCAAGCATTGAAGCACGGGCATCTTCAAGCTACTGCAGCTTGGAAGCCCCCCCTTCTCAAGTTGCCTGGAGAGGGTTCTGGGTTGAATGTTGCTCTATCCTCTCCCGAAAAGTGGCATCCTCTGCTCAGCCGGTGCCAGAAAGATGGGGATCTCTACCCCCAAAATTGAGTGGAGCCATCTTGCCGCTGGATTTGGATCCCTGCTCGACAACTGTTTCAAAACGGTGAAGGTGGGGGATGTCAGAGCTAGCCTAGACAGAGATTCGGCCATCCTAAACAACGGGGATCCTGTGATGCTATCGACTCCAGAGTTGTCCATTTCAGGTCAAAAGCTAACTCCCGAACAGTTTCTGGCCTTGCCGGAGGGGGATATTGTCTATGAGCTAGTCGATGGGCGGGCCGTCTCCAAAAACGAACCCATGTCGCCAAAGCGCTTCCATGCTCGTCTCCAACCGGTGTTGTGGCAAATTTTGGAGGACTGGTGCTCTAGCCCTGAGTGTCCTAAGCCTGGGTCAGCACATACTGAGTGGGCAGTTGTTTTAACACGAAAGGCAGAGCCCTGGATCCCAGTTCCTGATGTTACTTACATCTCTAACGAGCGGTTGCCGGTTGAGGCCATGACCGATGAACCTTGTTTTGCCATTCCCGAGTTGGTGATCGAGATCCTTTCTCCTGGCCAGAGTTTTGGAGCCATAGCCCAGAAGGCAACCGATTATCTAGAAGCTGGGATCCCCAGGGTTTGGGTTGTGGATCCCCAAGCCAAGAGCATCACGGTCTTCTATCCCGATGCCCCGCCGCGCACCTTTACGGGATCCCAAGCCATTCAAGATGATTTCCTGCCGGGTCTAAAGGTGATCCCTCAAGATGTATTCGCTCAAGCCCGGATCCCTTAGGGGGTACCTAGCGAGCCCACGATAATCAGAGTTAGTTCCAGAAAGAGAGCATCCGGCAGAGGTGGCCACCCGCTCGGGTCTGGAGCTGATTGGCTCAGGAATGCCGAAGGGATCCGGCAGCGATATTCCCTGCTATGGGCTAATGGCGAGACGGAAAAGCTTCTCATCGGCTAGTTGAAGAACTTCCTGCCCTGCAGTCGCCAGTTGTTCCGGGGGCAAGTTCCGGTATTTGTCAATAAACTCGGGCAAAACTTGAAACTCCACCCGCTTGCCGGTCTCTCGGTGGATGACCACGCTGCGCATTTTTTCAAGAGATTCGACCTCCACCAGCTTCAAGTTCAACTTGCCCAAACTGGCCCCTGTTGCAGCATGCAAGCCATCCACAATGCACACGAACGGGATCTCTGCCGGCGACTCGTGAATGACCTCCACCAGAAAACGGTTCCTAGAAGTGTGGGGAGTTGGACTCATCAAGCCCAGCTCCTGCAGAGCGCGCATCCCCATGCGATAGCCGACCACGGCCCAAGGCCCAGCTCCGCCATGAATTTCCGTTACTCGCTGAATGGCCGCCGCCGTCGAGTCCGTTGCAGAACTGGTGACCGGATGAGCTGTCGCCGGCGCTCCCAGAGTTAGCTGAAGTGCAATCAGCAAAAGAGAAAGCTGCTGTGGCTTGGCAATGGATGACAGGTTCATAGGCAGCGAGAGAGCTGATAAAGAGGAGATGGGTCAAGCCATCCTAAGCTCTACCCTTCGAGGTTGCCTATGCGGGGGTAGGGGATCCAGCCCTCTTCTGGGAACTCTTCCGAAAATCACCTCCTGGCTGAAGAGGGCTAAGACCAATGGTATTGTCAGAGGTAAGCCCCTGGGCGTTGAGCACTTTCACGTGGCTGCTGTGGTCGAAAGTGCCTTGCTGCTGGCAGCAGGCCTTAGCACCCCTGACTGCCCTTTCCACTGATCGCCCTGGGGCGCCGCGCGCTGCTTGACAGAAGCGGGCTGTGTTCACTAGCATTTCTTACATATGTTTCAGGTGGCAGCTGTGTGATGAGCCACTCAATGACTGCTGAAGCTTCAATGGCAAACCCAACACATGTCCCTTACGAAGCTCCCGTAGTGGACCTATGCCTGCCCGTGCGAGGAACTACCCTCCCAGCAGATCACGGGTACGCTCTACTCGCGGCGCTATGCCACCAAGTACCAACACTGCACCGAAACCCTCACATCGGGATTTTGACAACAGCGGGAATTGGAGACAGACGAGGCAAAATCTTACTGACTCCGCACTCCCACATTAGAATTCGGCTGCCCATGGAAGCAGTGCCGGAGGTGTACAAGCTAGCCGGCAAGCAATTGAAGATTGGATCTCACGAAGTACAGCTAGGAATCCCCAGGATTTTTACTCTCAAACCAAGCACTTCCCTAAAAGCCCGAATTGTTACAATCAAGGGCTACACCGAGCCAGATCCATTTGTGCAAGCTGCCCAAGACCAGTTAGAGAAGCTTAATATCTCAGGCCGGGTATCAGTACTGCAAGATAAAACTGGGAAACCCTTGCGCAAGACCTTGAGAATTAAAGGGCATACGATTGTAGGTTTCTCAACCTTAGTAGAGAACCTACAGGAAGAAGACTCAATTCGCCTCCAGCAGGTAGGGCTAGGTGGCCGGCGGCGCATGGGTTGTGGATTCTTTTTGCCGTGCAGGTGAGGATGACTCTACAATGTTTAAGTTTTTGCTAGCAAAATCGCTGGGAAAATGGGATCCCAGCTACCAATCTAAAGAAGAGTATGCTCAGGCAAGGGGCGCTGCTAAACTTGCAGGCCATGTTGCGGCTGTCTTGTCAGCGGCTGAAGTCTTCTCAGATCGTCTAGGACAGACTATTTGCAAGCAGTTAGGGTTAAGTGACTCAAATCGTTTGGGAGCTGTTGTCAAATTAGGAGCTTATCTGCACGACTGGGGTAAAGCCAATCAACATTTCCAGGAGATGGTTTATCTCAAGTCATCGATCCTAGACACTAACTCGAAAGCAGAGCTTGAAAAGAGTTGGGGAAGTCATAACAGAAGGCAACTTATCCGACACGAGTTTTTAAGTGGCATACTTGCTTTACAGGTCAGTGCATTTCGAGAGTGGCTACAGAAAGCATTTACTGAAGAGGAGCTCCTCTTAGCTGCCTGGACAGCAATTGGACATCACCTCAAAGCGGGAGTGAATTCTCAGGGCAAAGAATCTCACAAAATTACGGAGTTGTCTGATGGCTCAGGATCTGAGATTTACGTTTATACTGGCCATCCAGACTTTCAATCTGTGTTGAGGCTCGGATCGCAGAGACTAGGGCTACCATCAGAGATTCCAAGTGTACCCTCAGCAAGTTGGGAAAGAGACCAACTGGAACAGCACTTGCGTGCATTGGTAGATCAGTTTCGAGACTTTGCTCAAAATTTTAGCTTTGAGAGACAGATATTAATAGCGGCTGCTAAGGCAACAGTAATTGCTGCAGATTTAGCAGGATCGGTCTTGCCAGTGGAGGGAGAAAACTTGCAAAGCTGGGTTTCTAATACCTTGAGTTTAGCTCTCCAAGAAAGTGAATTAGAGCAACTGATTACCCAGAAACTAGGAAAAAACTCCCTGCGTCCCTTCCAAGAGCAAATGGCTGCTGCCACTCATCGAGTAACACTGGTCAAGGCAGGCTGTGGTACAGGCAAGACCTTGGGAGCCTACGCTTGGGCGAAAAAGTGGGCATCGGGAAGGCGACTGTTTTTTGGCTATCCGACCACCGGAACGGCTACTCAGGGCTACTTGGACTACGCCGAGGGATCCCCAATAGAAAAGGCACTGATGCACTCACGAGCAGATTTGGATCGAGAACTTTTATTGACCGGCGAAGGCGAAGAGGATGAGGGTGCTTCGTTTCGTTTGGCAGCGTTGCAAGTATGGAGAAAGAAACTGGTTATCTGCACTGTAGACTCTATTTTAGGGTTAATCCAGAACAATAGAAGACCACTATTTTCTTGGCCAGTTCTAGTTCAATCTGCCTTCGTTTTTGACGAGGTACATGCCTATGACAATCAGTTGTTTGGCTCTTTGCTGAGATTTTTACAGGCTTTTCGAGGCGCACCTATCCTACTGATGAGCGCCAGCTTCACCCCAGGGCGACTTGAGGCGATTAAACGGGTGATGAGTGAGTTGGGTGAACCTATTGGGGATCCCATTGAAGGGCCTCAAGAGCTAGAAGAGCTGAAGCGCTATCAAATACGAGAAATTCAACCAAAGGAGGATCCCATCAATTCCGAATCCATTTGGTCGGAAGTTACTAAAGCAGTTCAAGAGAACCAAAAGGTATTGTGGGTAACCAATTCAGTTGCCAGTTGCATTAACATTTATCGAGAGGCTCAGAAGAAGCTAAAAGACATTGAAGCCAAAGTTTTAATTTATCACAGTCGATTTCGTTATAAAGATAGACTTAGAAAGCATGAGCAGATTATTAACGCTTTTGGTCAACCAGGGCCTGTTCTCGCTGTTACTACACAGGTTTGTGAAATGTCCTTAGATTTAAGTGCAGACTTGCTTATCTCTGCTATGGCTCCAGCGACATCTTTAATTCAGCGACTAGGTCGCCTCAATCGAAGAATGAAAAGCGAGCAGGAGGGATCCCGTGTAGCTCTTTTCTACGAATGGAACGAACACCTCCCCTATGGCGCAGCAGAATTAGAAACTGGCCGGCAGCTGCTTGAACAGCTTAGAGAACTTGAGTATATTTCCCAGCGAGACCTGGCTGATATCATCTCTCAGCTCAGCCGGGAAGAGCCTGCCAGGGTGAAGTCAGCATGGCTTGATCAAAACTGGTGCACTTATCCAAGTTCCCTGCGAGAGGCCGGCTACACGATAACAGTGCTTCTGGCAGAAGATCAAGACGCTATTTGGAAGGCTGCTGAAGTCAGACAGAAGAAAGCTCTAGATAAGGGCCAAAAGCTATCGAGAATGCAAGCTTTTCTACAAGAAGCTCAAGCCTGGTCAATTCCAATTCGGATCCCAGATAAAAAGACGGAGTGGTGGAACTGGAGGCGACGCGGATTCTACTTCGTCACAGAGCCTGGATATATCAACTACAGCGAGGAATTTGGTACGCCATGACCGAATTAAAGTTGCATCTGGGACACCCCGGATTAACCCTGCTACATCGAGCGGGCTTAGCCGGACTATGGATGACCCTCAAGCAGCTAGAGCAGGAAATTCCACCAGAAAAGCGCCCAGGGTCACTAAGTTGGGAGTTGACGCCACGACAAGTTCAACTGTTCTGGGAAGGGAATGACTTTGAAGTGATTGATTGGTTGCTCAAAGAGTCCTTCCAGCTTGACAATGGGTTAATCGCACTGCGAGGGATCGACAGTAAGTCGATGCGAAAAGACTCCCAGGTAGTCATCCATCAAGGAATCCTGGGAACATTTCTACAACATGCCAAAACCCGTAAAGTTATTGGCGAGCAAACTCAATCTTTAGAGATTGATGAGGATCATCCGCCTGTCATTATCAAGTATAAAGCTTTAGAAAGCTACGTCCATCAGGAATTTGCCAAAAATCTATGTGATAAAAACGGTAATTGGCTTAAGCAGCCAATTAGCATTGCTGGCTGGCTTAATCCTGGTGCAGTTGTTCGCCACAATGCATTTCCCTCGGATACAAGCTTTGAAGAATCTCCAGAGATGGCCTTTATACTTCTCTACGCTCCTGTTTCTTGCTGCTACTACATACTTCGCTCGCGGCTGCGAGATCAGAAAGCTCAATATGCCCTGGTAGTTCCCGAGATTACCGATATGGAGGTCTATGCAAGCTACCGGCAAGATCCCCAGCTTCGTTATGCAGCCTACCAGGATTTTCATGCTTCGAGTTTGGGAGATGCTGGGCTTAGGTTTTTGACGTACCAAGGGATTGCAGAATCTGCTAGGGAATTTAAGGTAAAACGATGTCAGGTTCTAACTCTAGGTGTTGTTCCGTGGTCGAGCCAACAAAAATCTCGCACAGATCTACTTACTGTAGAAGCAGAATATCGCGTCTGTAAAAACTACCAGATCTGCAAAGCAGTGTTACCAGATCGAGTTGTCGTCAAGGCAAAAGCAGAGGAAGGCAGTTTCATTGCAACAAGTTTTACTCGTGAGATGATTGCTGAAAATCTGGCAAGGGGTTACTCTTGGTATGCCGGATTTGCAGAGCAGGTTAATAGCAACGAGCAGTTTAAGCAGCTATGTTACGAGCGCGGAGGTCTAAACGAAATGGTCATGAAAACAGAAATGGATGACAGAGAGCGCTGGTTTGTTCAGGCTTGTCATGAAGCCATTCGCTTTACCTATGGTCGGTTATCTCAGAAAACCCAGGATAGGGGAGAGTTTACTAACTTCGACAGAGAAAATATACGTATTCGCACTGGTCTGACTCGATGCAAAAACGCGGAAAGCTTCCGCGAGTTTATTACTAGCTTTTGGGCGCGGGCTGGAAGAATACCGACACTGCAAGAGCATTGGGATGACTTGATGGGTTTAGTTATGGATCCCAAGGAATGGAAAAAAGCGCGAGACTTAGCTCTTCTAGCGTTGGCCAGCTACAAAGGCAAGGAGCGACAGGAAGAACTTCAGGATGAGCTTGACGAGGATGATGTTGACTTGATTGTACTTGCCGAGCTAGAGGAGGACTGAAAGTGTAAAGCAAGAGCCAGAAAGTCAAGTAAAAAGTTGATGCAGCAACGACTTAACAGTTCAGTTTGAAGAATTAGCTTGGAGGAAGATTATGACTTTGCACCTGTTTGGCAACATCTTGACCAGCTACGGCACCGCTGCCAACAACCGCGGTGAGAATGAAGGCAACATCACTACCCTGCAAAAGATCCTCTGGAAAAATGAGGTGCACACTACCGTCTCTGCTGAAGCAATCCGTTGGGCCCTGCGTTACTATTGGCAGGTCTCAGGGAATGGCTGCGAAGTTAACCGACGTTGGAATGATCAAACCAACGACAACGAGTGGCAAGCGCCTAACTTTGATCCCGAGCGGTATATCGATGATGATGTCCTAGGCTTTATGCGTGCGGAAGGGGCTAAAGTAGATGCCTCAGACGAAAACTCATCCAGGAAGAAGGGAGAGAAGTTACCAAAGGGCACTACCACTGCTCGGCGAGGTGTTTTGGAAGTAACTCGGGCAGTTTCTACTCGACCCTACAGCGGAGATGTAACCTTCAACGCGAAAAGTGGCCAGAAGGGATCCACTTCTCTCTACGGAACGGAGGTTCATGCTACTCGCTATCAGTACGGCTTTGCAATGACTCCTGCTCGGCTCCACCGGCAAGACCGAGTAATCGAAGTGTTAAACGGACTGGTTTCGTTGGGGGAAGTAGCTGGCAATCACTCTCGCTTTCTCTATGACTTTTCACCGGATAGCATAGTCCTGCGCTGGACACACGACTTTTCGCCACGCCTGCTCTACTGTTTTGAAGAAAACTCTGATGGAGAAATCAGCATGCCGGACTTAGTGCGTCGAGTGCAAGTGGGGGATATAGCTCCTCAAGAGCTATGGCTGGCAGGAGCTGCTGCCGAAACTGAGGACGGGGAGAAGCTAGCCCAGTTGGGTGCTCATGTAAGTCCAGGCATTAAGTCAACAGTTAATCAACTTATCAGCTTGATTAGGCAGCAAATTTCTTGTGAGGAGGCAGCATGATTCGGCTCCACGTTGAGGTGCCTATCGCCTGTTTTCGTCAATCTTGGGCCAGGGAGTTTGCCGAAACTTATCCGGTGCCGCCACCGGCTACTGTTTATGGAATGTTGCTTTCCCTGCTGGGAGAATGGGATCGGCATCGATATTGCGGATCCCAACTGGCAATTGCTCTCCTGAGCCAACCCCAGCTTTCTACAGTGATCCGTACCCTTCGTCGTTTTAAGACAAAAGATATTCAGCATCCAAACAATGCCCGTCCTGACTACCAACAATTGCTGACCGATGTGCAAATCGCAGTTTTGGTCAATGGATCCCTTGCTCATGACTTGGAAAGAGCCTTTGAAAATCCTGAATTAATTGACCGATCTGGGGGACTAAGCCTAGGAGAGAGTCGTGACTTAGTTAACTCGGTAAGACCAATTCAGAAAGTCCCTTCAGGGGGAAGATGGCTAATTCAAGATGAGGATGGGATCCTGACCTTGCCGTATTGGGTTGATCACGTGGGATCGCGGGATACTCGCTGGCGAAGATACTCACTCCGAACTCTTGAAGGTGATGATGTGCCGGAGTTAGCCTGGACGGAAATTTGCCCAAACTAAGCCGTGAGAATTCCAAGCTGTTGGTTCTAGACTTATCAACCTTAGGTCGAAGGCTTATTTCCGAACAGCCTATTAACCCTGCCAGGAGAAGATCTTGCGTGGAGCCTGAGTTTTGTCTCTGCTCAAAGAGAAAGCTGTTCTAAGATTGCTGAAGAACTCTATATTTTCATATTTCGGAGTATCAGATTATGCCGGCATCACTAATCGATTTCCCCGCACAGATAGATTCAGATTTGATTCGTGTTTCAGCACTGCACGCATTGGCCTACTGCCCACGACTATTTTATCTAGAGGAGGTCGAGGAGCTCTATACGGAAAACGCAGCTATTTTTGCCGGTCGGCGGTTACACACAGAGCTGGAAAAGCAAGAGGGAGAGGAGTGGGAGGATCTATTTCTAGAAAGCGAAGAACTGGGCTTGCGGGGAAGAGTGGATGCTTTGCGCACTCGCGATGGACAGATCATTCCCTACGAGCATAAAAGGGGTCGGTCAGCACGGGATCTGGACAACCAGCCTCAAGCCTGGGAGAGTGACCGGTTGCAGATTTTGGCCTACGCCTATCTCGTGGAAACAGCTTTGGGGATCCCAATTCCCGAAGGACGAATTCGGTACCACGCAGATAATGTGCTCGTACACGTACCCCTTGATGATGCTGGGCGCCAAGCTGTACGTCAGGCAATTGAACAAGCGAGGCTGCTGCGCCAATCTCCTCTGCGGCCCCCAATTACCGACAATGAGCGGCTGTGTGCGGGTTGCTCCTTAGCTCCCGTGTGTTTGCCCGAAGAAGCACGGCTAGCTCATGACAGAGAATGGCAACCTATTCGCCTGTTCCCGGAAGATGACGAACGGCAATGTGTCCACATTCTAGAGCCAGGGGCACGGGTAGGGCGCAGTGGATCCCGTCTCAAAGTTACCTACCGAAACCAAAGCGAAGAGTTTATCTCCGCTCAGCAAACTGGACAAATTGTGCTGCATGGTTTCTCTCAAATTTCAACTCAAGCCATTCATTTCTGCGCCGAACAATACATTGGAATTCACTTAATTTCGGGAGGTGGACGCTATGTCGGCAGCCTGGATCCCCGATATGGGAGCATCCAGCGCCGCATTCGACAGTATCAGGCCCTGAGCAATCCTGAAATGTGCCTGAGACTAGCCCGAAAGTTGGTGAGGTGTCGAGGCCAGAGCCAGCGCAAGTTCTTAATGCGCTTGGGATCCCAGCGTTCGCCGGAGGTAGAACAAGCTATCGAACAAATGAAGCGATTGCTCAAGCAAGTTGATCAGGCAGACTCTTTATCAAGTCTATTGGGACTGGAAGGAAACTTAGCAGCGCTCTACTTTTCTGCCTTGCCTCATCTGCTGTCTGATGCAGTACCTGAGGAAATGCGATTTTCAGGACGAAATCGAAGACCTCCCAAGGATCGCTTTAACGCCTTGCTTGGGTTCGGCTATGCCCTTTTGCTTAAAGATGTAATGAATGCTATTTTGACAGTTGGATTAGAGCCCGCCCTGGGTTTTTATCACCAGCCTCGCTCCCAAGCGCATCCTCTGGCTCTTGACTTGATGGAGATCTTCCGTGTTCCTCTTGTAGATATGCCAGTCGTAGCCTCAGTTAACCGACGGCAATGGGATCCAGACGCAGATTTTACAGTACGAGGCCAACAAGTTTGGCTCAGCGAAGAGGGACGTAAGAAGATGATTCGGATTTACGAAGAGCGCAAGCGAGAAAAGTGGAAGCACCCAGTTACTCATTACTCTCTTACCTACTGCCGTTTAATAGAGCTAGAGGTTCGTCTTTTGGAAAAAGAGTGGAACGGCGAAGCAGACTTGTTTGGAAACTTAGTTGTGAGATAGATTATGGCAGAGCATAAGGTTTGTTACTTGGTGTGCTACGATATTCGCTGCCAGAAGCGGTGGCGGAAAGCGTCCAAGTTATTGGAGGGATATGGAGAACGAATTCAGTACTCAATTTTTCGTGCCTGGCTAACATTGCGAGAACGAGAGAAACTGCGTTGGGAGCTAGAGAAAATTCTAAAACCAGAGGATGACCTCTTGCTTGTGGGGATCTGCAACCGCTGCTTGGAGCGGGTGCTCGCCTCGAACCGACCAGAAAGTTGGCCAGAACGACAGGATGGCTACAGGATCTGTTAAAAAGCAAGGATCTATCGTTGTGAAAGACGCTCTAGCCCCCAAAAGACCTGAAAGTCTTGTCGGAAGAGGGTTCCAGGGATTTTCGACCACCTGGAGTTGCTTGCAAAATCCCGGCTCCCTTACGAGAAAACCTTTTGCCGGGCCCAGTGCGTTAGGAGACCTGTCTTCTAGCTGGCAGTTGGTGTATAGAATAAGGGTACATGCTTGCAAAGGCTCCATCCGAGCCTTGCAGAGTAAGAATCCTGGGGTGCGCCATGATTTTCCTCTGATTGCCGTAAGGCGTTGAGCACCAAAGTTACTTGGGCCATCATAGATGCTGTGAACTACATGATTTTCCTCTGATTGCCGTAAGGCGTTGAGCACTAGACTATCAGGAAGCTCTTGACTGGATTAAGAAAATGATTTTCCTCTGATTGCCGTAAGGCGTTGAGCACGCGTGGTAGACGGAAGCGGCTTGGCCGAGGGATCATGATTTTCCTCTGATTGCCGTAAGGCGTTGAGCACTTATTTTAGGAAAGTTGTACGCCGACCTACTTACGGATGATTTTCCTCTGATTGCCGTAAGGCGTTGAGCACGGCAAGAGAGATTCTGGATTCGCTGGATGCCAGCAATGATTTTCCTCTGATTGCCGTAAGGCGTTGAGCACCTCACGCCGGCTTCACCGGCTTTGGCTTTGATTTGGTATGATTTTCCTCTGATTGCCGTAAGGCGTTGAGCACTTCTCCCTGTGTTGGATCCGGAGCTGAAGACTCTGATGATTTTCCTCTGATTGCCGTAAGGCGTTGAGCACTCTATATCCCCCTACCCCTATAGGGGGGTTAGAGAGATGATTTTCCTCTGATTGCCGTAAGGCGTTGAGCACAGGTTGCTCCAATGAGCAAAGAACGTCAAAACTTGTATGATTTTCCTCTGATTGCCGTAAGGCGTTGAGCACTACTAGACAGGGAGGGACAGAAGCTTTGGGACAGTTATGATTTTCCTCTGATTGCCGTAAGGCGTTGAGCACTCAGAATATCAATAGACGAGACCAGGGGATGGGTTATGATTTTCCTCTGATTGCCGTAAGGCGTTGAGCACCTGTGGGATCCTTGAGCTCTGCTCAGAGCAGCTGCATGATTTTCCTCTGATTGCCGTAAGGCGTTGAGCACGTATTGAACCGTCAACTTTGCCCTCCCCAGGATCGGCGATGATTTTCCTCTGATTGCCGTAAGGCGTTGAGCACAGAGTCTATTATCGAGTATCCAGAAGACTGGGTACATGATTTTCCTCTGATTGCCGTAAGGCGTTGAGCACGGGATCTATCGGGTAGCTGTACTAGGTCGTGTTGATCTTATGTTAGGATAGAGAGAATAATTTATAGAGGAAAGAGGATGAAGTTGGTTTTTTTAGATGAAAACAAATGGCAGAAG